>NZ_JBEUEL010000002.1:0-196959 GCF_041725775.1 Pueribacillus sp. YX66
TGGTGTGCCTAAAAATAGCGAAATTAATTTATAACAAAATCTGCTTTACCTCCTTGACTTTTTATAGCTGGTCTTTTATCCGGACTGTACGCCTCCGAATCGCCTGCCGCGTAATTGATAATCTTTCACTGCCTGGACAAGTTCATCTTCGGAGAAATCAGGCCAAAACGTATCTGTAAACCAAAGTTCAGTATATGCTAATTGCCATAACATAAAATTGCTTAAACGAATTTCCCCACTCGTACGAATGAGCAAATCTGGATCTTTTAGCTCGGGACGAAATAAATGTGCTGAAACCAAATCTTCATTAATGTCTTCAATTGACAAAGAACCCGTTTTTACGTCACTCGCAATTTGCTGAATTGCTTTTGATAGTTCGTATCGACTTCCATAGTTTAAAGCGAAATTTAAAATTAAACCGTCATTATGTTGTGTTTGCTCAATTGCAGTATCTACTGCTCTCACTGTATGTGCAGGTAGATTGCTTTTTTCTCCCATAATCCGAACTTGGACATTTTCTTCAATCAATTCTGGCAAATACGTATTCAGAAAACTTTCCGGGAGTTTTAATAGGAAATCTACTTCATCTTTTGGACGTTTCCAATTTTCAGTTGAAAAAGCGTATAGAGTTAAAATGGATACTCCAAGTTCATTTGCTTTTTTAACGATTTTTTTTATTACCTTTGTTCCTTCGCGATGACCTGCGATTCGCGGCAACCCTCTCTTTTTTGCCCAACGACCGTTTCCATCCATAATGATCGCAATATGGGAAGGGATATTCGTTAAATCTAGAGGTACTTCAGTCGAATCTTGGTTATCCTTACGTCTAAAGAATCTCCCAAGCATTAATAATCCTCCATTTGCTTGAAATGTCATTCATTTCATTATTCCATTTATAATACGTGTTCAAAAAGGAGCGAAATTAGACGCAAGCGTGACCCAGCATTAGTAAACCTTCTATGCTACATTGAGCCGCGGAAGCTTACTACTAAGCATCATCTATTAAACGAGATACGAGATAAAAAACGATACAGGAGCAAAGTTTTTTTATCCGTAACGAATAACACCTTTTTGAACATCCTCTTATAGTGAAAAAACCCCCTATAAAGAGGGTTGCTCAATCTTAGTTTCTATTTTAACTCTATTACATTCATACTTCCATAATTTCTTTTTCTTTTTCTTCTGCTACTTTGTCAATTTCATCAACATATTTATCTGTTAGTTTTTGAACATCGTCCGTTAAACGACGCAATTCATCTTCCGTAATGTCACCATTTTTTTCGCTCTTTTTCAAGTCATCATTAATATCCCGACGAACATTACGAACCGAAACTTTGTTTTCTTCCGCATATTTTTTTACGAGTTTTACAAGCTCCGCTCGACGCTCCTCAGTTAGTGGTGGAATTGTAATACGAATGACATCTCCATCATTTGAAGGAGTGAGACCAAGATCAGATTTCAGAATTGCTTTTTCAATTTCGTCAACGACTGATTTGTCATATGGTTGAATTAACAACATCCGTGCTTCAGGAACGGAAACACCTGCAAGTTGATTTAACGGAGTCGGCGCACCATAATAATCAATCTGAATTTTTTCCAATAGTGATGGATTTGCTCGTCCCGCTCTTAATGAAGCCAATTCCCTGCTAAGATTAGATACAGCTTTTTTCATTCTGTCTTCGCCATTTTTTAACAATACGTTTGCCATTAATTTTTCCCCCTAACTACTGTCCCGATTTCTTCACCTAAAACAGCACGTTTTATATTCCCTTCGCTCATAATTGAAAACACAATTAACGGAATATCATTGTCCATACAAAGGGAAGATGCGGTTGAGTCCATAACAGCTAGCCCTTGTTTTAGGACGTCCAGATAAGACAATTTTTCATATTTTGTCGCTTTTGAATCAATTGTCGGATCAGCACTATAAATCCCATCAACATTATTTTTTGCCATTAAAATAACTTCTGCTTCGATTTCAGCGGCTCTTAAAGCAGCTGTCGTATCTGTAGAAAAGTACGGATTTCCTGTTCCTGCGGCAAAGATAACAACGCGCTTTTTTTCGAGATGGCGAATCGCACGTCTGCGAATATACGGTTCCGCTACTTGTCTCATTTCAATCGATGTTTGTACTCGTGTCTCGACTCCGATATTTTCTAAACTATCTTGTAGCGCTAAAGAATTCATTACGGTTGCAAGCATTCCCATATAATCAGCATTAGCACGATCCATCCCCATTTCGCTACCTATTTTACCGCGCCATATATTGCCCCCGCCTACGACGACAGCGACTTCAACACCTAGCTCAACAATTTCCTTTACTTGTGTTGCAATCGATCGAATGACACTAGGTTCGATTCCATAGTTTTGTTCCCCAGCTAATGCTTCTCCGCTAAGTTTTAAAACAACACGTTTATACTTTGCTTCACTCATAGTTTCCTCCAAAATTGAAATCTTACCATCATACTGTACGTTTCCATATGTAATTTGTTCACTTCATTTGAAAAAGAGGGAACACGACGTGTTCCCAATTTATAAAATGATGTTAATTTTTCATTTGTGACATGACTTCTTCGGCAAAGTTTTCTTCACGACGCTCCATCCCTTCGCCAACTTCATAACGGATGAAAGATGAAATCGTACCACCTTTTGATTTCAAATATTTGCCTACTTTTTGATCAGAATCTTTTACAAATTCTTGATCTAATAAGCAAATTTCTTCAAAGTATTTGTTTAAACGCCCTGTAACCATCTTTTCGACGATGTTTTCCGGTTTTCCTTCATTCAGTGCTTGTTGTTTTAAAACTTCTTTTTCTCGTTCAACTTCTTCTTCTGGAACGTCGTTGCGATCAATATATTTTGGATTTACTGCTGCAATGTGCATGGCAATATCTTTTGCCGTTTCTTCATCTGCACCTTCAATCACATTAAGAACCGCAATTCGACCACCCATGTGCAAGTATGCACCAAACACACCGTTGTCTGTTTTCTCTAAAATTGAAAAACGTCGCAACGAAATCTTTTCGCCTATCTTAGCGATCGCGTTATTTAAATACGCTTCTAACGTTTGCTCGTCATTCATGTTCTCAGCTAAAGCCGCTTCTACATTACTCGGTTTTTTAGCTAACAAAAACTTAGTAATATCGTTTAGTAGCGATTTAAAACTGTCATTTTTTGCAACGAAGTCTGTTTCAGTGTTCACTTCTGCAACAACGGCTGAATTGCCATCAATTTCGATTGCCGTTAATCCTTCAGCGGCGATACGATCCGCTTTTTTCGCAGCTTGGGCTATCCCTTTTTCACGAAGCCAATCAATCGCTTTTTCCATATTTCCATCATTTTCTGTCAACGCTTTTTTACAGTCCATCATTCCTGCGCCAGTTTTTTCACGCAGCTCTTTTACCATTTGTGCAGTAACAGCCATTGTTTTTCCTCCTATGTTTAAAAAAGGTGATAAAGGGCAATTCCCCCTTACCACCCTTTTATCGATTAAATTCATATAATTATCATTCACAAAAAACGATTAAACATTACGTTAAACCGTTGTTGTTTCTGTTTCGTCTTGCTCTTCTTCAGATTGTTCAGCTTTTTCCGCTTCTTCTATTTCTTCTTCAGTTTGCGCCATTTCTTCACCTTGTTTTGCTTCCAATATAGCATCTGCCATTTTACCAGTTAACAATTTTACAGCACGAATAGCGTCATCGTTACCTGGAATGACATAATCGACTTCGTCCGGATCACAATTCGTATCAACGATAGCGACGATTGGAATACCTAATTTCCTCGCTTCCGCAATCGCAATTCTTTCTTTACGTGGGTCGATAATAAAGATGGCATCAGGCAAGTTTTTCATTTCTTTAATGCCACCTAAAAATTTCTCAAGACGATCCATTTCTTTTTTAAGCAAGATCACTTCTTTTTTAGGCAATACATTAAACGTTCCATCTTCTTCCATACGTTCTAGATCTTTAAGACGTGCAATTCGTTTTTGGATCGTTTGGAAGTTCGTTAACGTACCACCTAGCCAACGCTGGTTAATGTAAAATTGACCAGAACGTTCGGCTTCATCTTTCACAGATTCTTGAGCTTGTTTTTTCGTGCCGACGAAAAGGATGTTTCCTCCATTCGCAGCAACTTCACGAATAAATTGATAAGCTTCTTCAACCTTTTTCACAGTTTTTTGTAAGTCGATAATGTAAATTCCGTTTCTTTCTGTGAAAATATAAGGTTTCATTTTTGGATTCCAGCGACGCGTTTGGTGACCAAAATGCACACCAGCTTCCAACAACTGTTTCATTGAAATAACAGCCATTCATTTTTCCTCCTAATTGGTTTTTTCCTCCGCTCGCTTCGACTTTAAATGGGCTACACGTTGCGCAGAACCACCATCTAAATCAACGAGCGTGTGTATTTTACACGACAGTTACTATACCATATGAAAACAAAAGACACAAGCGAAACTCATGACGAATGGTGAAATTTCAACAATAATTCAATTTCTCCATGTCCTTTGTTCAACTTTTTCGCAATTTCCTTAATTTCATATCCTTGTTCATATAATTGCAATGCTCGTGCCTCTAGCGATGGTTCATACTCTTTTTCAACGGCTGGCCGATGACTAACCGATTCAGTTGCCACCACTTTTTCTACTTTTGGTTTTTCCTCTTGTAGTTGTTTTTCTTCAATTTGATCGAGATGTCGATCCTTTGTTTCATTTGCTTCAAGTACTTGTTCCAGAAAACGTTCATTTTCTTCTTTTAACTCAACTGCATAAAAAGCTAATAAATCTTCAAGTTCACGCTTTTGTGTTTCGAGTCGCTCATAATCAAGCATGGTTCTCATTTTTTTTACGACTAAGATTAAAATCAAAAATGTAATAAAATGCAAGATGAGACTAACGACTAGCAAATAATTCGTCATAGTTAACAATCACCTTTTCACACGTCCGTTAAGCGTCTTTATCAAGGATGTGTCGAAGCTTATGTATCGCTTTTGAATGAATTTGTGAAATTCTCGATGTCGACAAGTTTAAAACTTTTCCAATTTCTGTAAATGTAAGGCCTTGTTCATAAAATAAGTTAATCACCAATTGTTCATTTTTATTTAAATTAACGATCGCTTCACTTAACTCACGAATAAGCTCATTTTTCATCATTTGTTGTTCCGGATTTAACGATGTCGTATCTTCAATTTGAAGGCTTTGTTCGTTATTATTTTCATCATATTTTTCATCGATAAAAATTAAGTTAGCGAGGGCGTTTTCTTGAATCGTTTTTAACACTTCGGCTTCCGACATATTTAATTCATCAGCAATTTCAGTCATCGAAATGTGTCTTAAATATTTCTGTTCTAGTTTCGCTTTCGTGTTTTCAATCCGTTTTGACTTCTCCCTTACGGAACGAGGTAACCAATCTTTCTTTCGTAATCCATCTAAAATCGCCCCTTTTACCCGAAACGAAGCATACGTGTTAAATTTCAAATCACGACCGGGATCAAACTTTGAGAGCGCATCGAATAAACCAACCAAGCCTAAACTTTTTAATTCTTCATATGAAACATTGGAGGGTAATCCTGAAGAAATCCGTTGGACATGATAGTCAACGAGTGGCATATACATTTTTACCAACTGTTCCGCAGCTTTCGAATCTCGGCTCTCAAACCACAAATCCCACTGTTGTTTTTCAAGAACATGCTGTTGACCCATGTAATTCCCTCCTTTAAATTTCAATCGTTCCTGCATTAACTTTTCGCACTGACAACATAAAAGTTTCAGGATTAAATTCGATCGTACGGCCAGTATTTCCACCGACATCTTCCGCAACCAATTGAATGTTAAATTTAAGCAAATGATCTTTTACTGCGTCGATATTTCGTTTTCCAATTCTCATAAGTTCATTATCTGATTGAAACTGAAACATTTGAGAACCTCCTGCAATTTTAGCCTTTAATCGACCTAGCACGTCGTGATGAGTTAACATCTCATGCAAAGTTTGTACAGCTGTATTAGCATATTTTCCTTCTCGAAACGGTTTGTCTCTTGCTAAACTAGAGTCTGGTAACATAACATGAGCCATTGCAGCGAGATGCAATTTTTCGTTATAAACGACAACACCGACACAGGAACCTAATCCGCTCGTTCTTAAGATGTGAGGAGGCCGTGCTGTTTTAATTTCGGCTAAGCCGACTTTAATAATCTGAACCGCTCTATTCATCTAATGGCACTCCTAATGCAGTGAATATCGTTCGAAATGAATCTGGATCAGGCAGAAGCAATACTTGTCCTTTTAATAGCGATGAAACGTTATTACTTTCCGAAAATACTGTATCGATCACGACTGCATAATCACTTTCTTTTGAAATTTGAATGAGCCCATAATGGATGAGCGCACCTGCCATATCAATCCCGACTGCAGGGACGGTAGGCTGTAAATTTAAGTTCGTAAAATCAGCTAATGAAGTTAAATACGATCCTGTTAAAATATTTCCGATTTCTTGAAAAGCACTCATCGCTAATTCATCATAAGGCGGCTCTCGTAAGTTAACGGATTGCCCAGTAATTTCAGTTAATAGTTTAGAAGCTTGATCGACTGTCAAAACAAAAAACATGCTTCCTGGTGCATCGCCTTCAATTCGGAAAAACACAGCAGCAATCAATGCTTCTTCTCCACCGAATCGTTCCGTTACTTCATCAAATGACATAATATTTACATATGGAACTTTCATATCAATGCTACTTTTAAGCATCGAGGATAACGCTGTTGCTGCGTGACCCGCACCAATGTTGCCAATTTCTTTTAAAATATCAAGGTGAAAAGCGTTAATTTTAGACAGCATGTCTTCTACGCCTCAATGTTCGCAATGGCAGACAGTTCTTCTGCGTTCAATACTTTATTTAAATTTAATAAAATGAGCAAGCGTTCATCAAGTTTCGCTACGCCTCGAATATAATCGGATTCAATGCGACCGACAACTTCAGGAGGTTGCTCTATTTTATCTGTCGGTATATCAATAACATCGTTCGCGGAGTCAACAATTAATCCAACTTCTTTATCTACAACTTGTACGATAATAATTCTCGTACTATTTGTATAATCCGTCGTTTCGATTGAAAAGCGTTCTTTTAAGTCAATAATCGGGGTTACAATTCCTCTTAAATTAATGACCCCTTTTACGAAGTCAGGCATTTTAGGTACTCGTGTAATATGAAGCATACGTTCAATAGACTGTACTTGTTGAACATCAACGCCATACTCTTCATCTTTCAACTGAAAAATTACCGCTTTAATAATTTGATTGTTTTCAGACATCGCTATCTCTCCTTTTTAATCGTGTTATTTGATTAAAGCATTACAATCGATAATTAATGCAACTTGTCCGTCACCAAGTATCGTTGCTCCAGAAATCGCAAATACGTTAGTCAAATAATTTCCGAGAGATTTTAATACAACTTCCTGTTGTCCAATAAACTCATCTACGACAAGAGCAGCCATCTTTTCACCTTTTTTAACGATGACGATTGAATAAAATTCGTCGGCTTGTTCACGGTTCGGAACTTCAAATAAGTCATTTAAAAAGACAAGTGGAACGACCTTCCCGCGAAAGTCTATGACTCTTTGATTATGTGCGTGAAACATATCTCTTTCCGTAATGATTGCAGTCTCAATAATTGAAGAAAGCGGAATTGCGTATTTTTCTTTTCCAATTTCTACAAGCAATACAGAAATAATCGATAATGTGAGTGGTAGTTGAATAATGAAACGGCTTCCTTTTCCACGTTCAGACTCAACAAAAACGGTGCCACCTAACGATTCAATTTTCGTTTTGACAACATCAAGACCAACCCCACGCCCTGATACGTCTGAGACCACTTCTGCTGTACTAAATCCCGATGAGAATATAAGCTGAAACACTTCTTCATCGGATAGGCTTTCTGCTTCACTCGTACTTACAACTTCGTTTTCAATTGCTTTCTTTAACACTTTTTCTACATTTATACCAGCCCCATCATCTTCAATCTCAATGAACACGTGATTACCACTTTGATAAGCTTTTAATGTAACGTTTCCGACACGATCTTTGTCCATCTTCTCACGAACATCCGGTGATTCAATCCCGTGATCCAATGAGTTGCGAAGAAGGTGAACGAGTGGATCACCAATTTCATCAATCACTGTCCGATCAAGTTCTGTTTCAGCACCGATAATTTCAAAGTTTACTTGTTTATCTAACTCTTTTGCTAGACTGCGAATCATCCGTGGAAATCGATTAAAAACTTGTTCAATCGGCATCATTCTCATTGTTAAAATGATGTTTTGCAAATCGCTCGAAATTCGTGTCATCTTTTCTACTGTTTCACTTAATTCTTTCACTTGTAACTCTTTTGAAATTTCTTCGAGACGCCCGCGATCAATGACAAGTTCCTCAAATAAATTCATAAGTTGATCAAGACGTTCAATATTGACACGAATCGTTTTTGAACTTTGCATATTCATTTTCGATTGAACCGGAGCTTTTTGTTTTTTCTCAAGTTTAGGTGTTTCTTCTTTTGGTTGGGGGTCTTCTTTTTTGTTTTCAAGTATTGAAACTTCAACTTTCTTAATTTCAGACACTTTCATAATCTTTTTCTGAATATCTTCTTGATTTTCTTTCGTTAGGAAAACGAGCGTGAATCGATCTTCGAAGTTCTCTTCCTCTAACTTTTCGACTGGTGGTTCTGATTTGATCACTTCACCAAGTTTTTCTAACACTTCAAAAACCATAAATGTTCGTGCAGCTTTTAATAGACAATCTTCTTCTAAATAAACTGTAATATGTAACGGTTGAAAGCCTTGTTCTTTTGACTCTTCAATCACTGCTCGTTCAAACTCATTCAATTGCAAAGAAGCAGAAACATCTTCACGATCCACCGAAGAATTTGCCACACCATCATTATTTCCATTCTCGATTTCATTCAGCATCGAGATGAGATGACTTACATCTTGCTGTCCATCCCCACCAGTACTGATGAGTGCAACCATACTTTCTAAAGCTTCTACTGCATTTAGTAAAACATCCAAAAGGTGTGATGTAACGGAAAGTTCTTCATTTCTAATCCGATCGAGGACGTTTTCCATTTTATGAGTTAAATTCGCAATATCTTCATACCCCATTGTGGCGGCCATACCTTTAAGCGTATGCGCAGAACGAAAAATTTCATTTACATAAGCTAGTTCGTTAGGGTTTTTCTCTAAGTCAAGTAAATAATCATTCACAGCTTGTAAATGTTCTCTACTTTCATCTAGAAATAAATCTAAATATTGATTCGTTTCCAAAGGACACCCTCCTCACTGTAATTGTTTCATAATCGTGTTAAACATCTGATTTAGTTCTACAATTTCATCTACTACATTTGCTTGTATCGCTGCTTTCGGCATTCCGAAAACGATGCACGACTTTTCGGATTCAGCTATCGAGTAGAGTTTGTCATAATGAGATTGACTTAATGCTTTTAAACCATTTGTTCCGTCTGAGCCCATCCCCGTCAGAATCGCAGAAACGATACGATACTCTTTTAGCTTTTTTAACGATTGAAACAGTCGATCGAGCGACGGACGATGTCCCTTAATCGGTTCAGAAAGATCTAAGTTTATTTGCAACTCTGTCTTACTCAATCGATTAACTGTCATGTGCATGCCCCCAGGCGCAATATAAGCAGTACCACTTTTTATTATTTCATGATGTTCGGCTTCTTTAATCTCAATATTCGATATCATGTTTAACCGCTCTGCTAGCTGTTTTGTAAATATTGGTGGCATATGTTGAACAATTAAAATTGGTGACGATAAACCTTTTGGGAACTGTGGTAAAAGCTGTTGAAGCGCTCGCGGTCCACCTGTGCTCGTACCGATACAGACTAGTTGTTTAATGGACATTCGCACTACCTCTTCTTTACCTTTGATAAAAATAATGTAGACAACTTCATTAAAAAGCTATCCAAGCCTTTTTTCTCGATTGGCTCCTGACCAGAATATGTGTAAATGATCTTATCCATCGAAACACTCACTTTTGATTTTGGTGCATAGATGAGGAACGGTATTCGTGCACGTACTGCTTTAGAAACCGTCCGATCGAACGGCAATGTACCGACAATTGAAATTTCAACATTTAAAAACTGAAGGGCTGTTCGTTTAAATCTTGTTGCAGTTTCATATCCTTCATCTTCATTTTCACAAGAGTTCACTAGTAAAAACATGGGCAACTGTTGATCTTGTTGTTGATTAATTGCTTTTACGAGTGCATAGCCATCTGTTATCGATGTCGGTTCTGGCGTTAACACAATCATCATTTCATGGCTTGCTAAAATAAAATTTAAACTGTCTTTCGTAATTCCTGCGCCTAAATCAAACAATATGTAATCATAATGATAATTAAGTTGCTCTACTTGCCTAACAAAATACGAGAATTTAATAGCATCAAGTTGAAAAATTTTTGACAATCCACTGCCACCAGCAATTAACGCAATCCCTGCAGGACCCTCGGTAATGATGTCGAAGATGGACAGCTTCTGTTCAATCATATCGACAATTGAAAAATGAGGTGTTACACCCGTAATAATATCGATATTTGCCATCCCAATATCTAAATCAATAACAAGTACTTTTTTGCCAATTCGACTTAGTCCGACTGCTAAATTGACTGAAATATTTGTTTTCCCAACACCTCCTTTTCCACTTACAACGGATACAACTTTCGTTTTTATTCCTGTTCGATTACGTTCAATTTGTTTTCTTAAATTTTCTGCTTGATCATACATCGTTTACACCTTCAAACAAACTTTCGACAATGTAGTCAATCGAAGGAATGACAATATCTTCTGGTACATTTTGTCCATCTGTCACATATGCTAAGCCTAAAGAGAATTCATCCATTACATTAACCATAGCCCCATAACTGGAAGTTTCATCCTTTTTAGTAAAGATGACCTTCTCGATCGGAAATTGGTTAAATTGGCGAATGATTTTTCTCATATCCTCGTATTTCGACGTTAATGATAGAACGAGATAAGTTTCCATTTCCTCGTTAAAATTAACGATTTTATTTAACTGCTCAACATATTTCTTGTCGAGGAAGTTTCTTCCGGCTGTATCAACAATGACAAGTTCGTAATTTTGAAATTTTTCGTTTGCTTCATTAAAATCTTGTAAATTGTAAGCAACCTCTACCGGGATATTTAATAGTTCAGCGTACGTTTTTAATTGTTCAATGGCAGCGATTCGATATGTGTCTGTCGTGATGAAAGCAACTTTTTTATTGTCCTGCAAAACTGCTTTCGCAGCAATTTTAGCAATTGTCGTCGTTTTACCAACACCTGTTGGACCTACAATATTTAACATTCGTTTCTCATATTGAAAGCCGCCAATTTTTTTATCTTTTAACACGTGTAACAAATAGTCGCTCGTCCATTGCTTTTGAATATCATAAGGAATTGTACGCAATTGTTGTTGTTCATACCGCTCCATTAAGTTTTCATTGATTCGCTCAATGAGTGATTGACGAATATCATGTTTCTTAAAAATTTGATTGATTTCAAATAACGATTCACTTTCATTGTTTGTTTGCTGTTTCATTTGTTTCAGTTGTTTTTTTAATTCTTGCATTTCCGAAAGCAAGGTTTGATTTTCGCGGATTGGTAGAGAATGGGCAGCATGAGATTTTGTTTTTAATTTTTTCTTTGGCTGTTCGTCAATAGCAGCGATGACTTCTATCTTTTTTTTTGAAAATAGTCCGAGAAAACCACCTGTCGATATATTTTTTGAGACGAGGATGACTGCATCCTCACCGAGTTCAGCACGAATTTTTCCCATCGCTTCAGGCATTGAAGATGCAATATATTTTTTTACTTTCATTATAAATTCACCACTCCTACGCTCTGAACTTCGACATCGGGCTCTAACTCGTTATAAGATAAAACAGCAACGTCAGGCATATACCTTTCAATGAGCTGTTTCACATACATTCTAACAGCAGGGGAACAAAGGATAATCGCCGTATTTTCCCACGCAATCGTTTCAATTTCATTTTTAATACGATGAAAGAGCTGTTCACTTTCTACAGGATCCATCGCTAAGTAATTGCCGTGTTCAGATTGTTTTATTGAGTCGGCGATCATTTTTTCAACCGAACCGCTTAACGTCAACACTTTAACTACACCGTTTTCTGTTACATATTGGTTTGTAATTTGACGCGCTAACGCCTGTCTAACGTATTCCGTTAATAGCTCTGTATCTTTTGTCATTCGTGCAAAATCACCTAACGTTTCGAAAATAACAGACAAGTTTCGAATCGCTACACGTTCTTTTAAAAGTTTCGCTAACACTTTCTGAATATCACCGTATGATAAATGTTCAGGCGTGACTTCTTCAACTGTCGTTGGATGTGTTTCTTTTAAATGATCGACTAATTTTTTCGTTTCTTCTCTTCCGAGCAATTCATACGCATACTGCTTGATCACTTCGGTTAAGTGCGTTGAAATAACCGATGGTGGATCGACGACGGTATACCCAGCAACATCCGCTTTTTCTTTCATTTCTTCATTAATCCAAAGTGCAGGAAGACCGAAGGCTGGTTCAGTCGTTTCGATTCCTTCAATTGACTCATCATCAATTCCTGGGCTCATTGCTAAATAATGGTCGAGCATGATTGTGCCACGTGCAACTGGGTTCCCTTTAATTTTTATTCGATACTCATTCGGTTGGAGTTGGATATTATCACGAATTCTTACGACTGGAATAACGAGACCGAGTTCAAGTGCTAATTGTCTGCGAATCATAATAATGCGATCGAGTAAGTCTCCGCCTTGGTTCGCATCCGCTAACGGAATTAAGCCGTATCCAAATTCAAATTCAATTGGATCTATATCGATTAAATCCATAACGCTTTCTGGACTTTTGAACTCTTCTGTTTTGATATCATCCACTTCTTCGAGGGCTAGCTCATCTTTTTCACGTTCAGAACGCAAGAGGAGAAATCCTCCCGAAGCGACGGCTAACGCTATCGGTATCGTAATCATGTCATTGATTGGAGTTAAAATTCCTAAAAGAAAAATTGTAATACCGGCGACAATAAGCATATTTGGATATGATAATAATTGCCCCGTCACATCTTGACCTAAATTTCCGTCTGATGCTGCTCTAGTTACGACAATCCCAGTAGCTGTCGAAATGATTAACGCTGGAATTTGCGAGACGAGTCCATCACCAACCGTTAATAGGGTATACGTGCTAACAGCCGAGCCTAAGTCCATCCCCATTTGCATCATTCCGACGATCATACCGAAAATAACATTGATCAAAACGATAATAATTCCAGCGATCGCATCCCCTTTAACGAATTTACTCGCACCATCCATGGCGCCGTAAAAGTCAGCTTCTTTCTCAACTTTTTGTCGTCGTTCTCTCGCTTCAGTCTCAGAGATCATTCCCGCATTTAAATCAGCATCAATACTCATCTGTTTCCCTGGCATCGCATCGAGCGTAAAACGCGCCGCAACTTCGGAGACCCGTTCTGCTCCTTTCGTAATCACGATAAATTGAATAATAACAAGGATTAAAAATACAACGAAACCAACCAATACATTTCCACCGATAACAAAATTTCCAAATGTATCGATGACGTTTCCTGCTTCAGCTTTGCTTAAAATTGAACGAGTCGTTGACACGTTTAAACCTAAGCGAAATAAAGTAACGAGCAATAAAAGCGAAGGGAAAACGGAAAACTGTAACGGCTCATTCATATTCATAGATACGAGAATAATAATTAAGGCTAATAAAATATTCGTTATGATTAAAAAGTCAAGTAACACAGGTGGAAATGGAATAACGAGCATCGCAATAATGAGAATAACACCAATGAGCACGGATAAGTTTTTGAAAGACATGAATGAGACCTCCCTTCTTAATTAAATTTTCTGTTTCAATCGATATACATAAGCTAGCACCTCTGCCACAGCTTGAAAGAGCTGCTCTGGCACCGTATCACCAATTTCTGCTTCTTTATAAAGCGCACGTGCTAAATGTCGGTTTTCAACGATTACAACATCGTTTGTTTCTGCGATTGTTTTTATTTTTAATGCAATGTAATCGACACCCTTCGCAACGACTTGTGGTGCTTCCATTGTCTCTTCATCATATTTTAGAGCGACGGCGAAATGTGTCGGGTTTGTAATGACGACATCTGCTTTCGGTACTTCTTGCATCATACGCTGCATTGCCATTTGCTTTTGTCGTTCTTTTATTTTTGACTTAATGAGTGGGTCGCCTTCGATTTTTTTATATTCATCTTTTACTTCTTGTTTCGACATTCGAATATTTTTTTCAAAATCATATTTTTGATACACGTAATCAAATATAGATAAAAAGATTAATAATATTGATGTAAACACACCCATTTTTACAGTCAGATTCCCGATAACAGCTAATGTTGTATTAGGTGACGTAGATGTAAGCCGAAACACTTCTTCCTTGTGCAACCAAAGAATCGTAAACGTAACGACTCCGACTAATGTAATTTTCAGCATTGCTTTTAATAATTCGACGAGTGCTCGTGCTGAGAACATTCGCTTTGCACCTTGTATCGGGTTAATTCTCTCAAGCTTTAAAATAAGCGGCTTCGTTGTAAATAGCACTCCTACTTGCATGTAATTACTTACTAATGCACCGATAATTGCGGCTAAAAAAATCGGCAAAAGAACTTTAGCAGCTTGTATTGATAAATCCGTCATCATGAGACGAATCGACTGTTCAGTAACACCGATTAACACATATTCATTAAAACTTATTTCAAAAATTTTTAAGATGTCTTCACGTAAAAAGCTTCCGAAAAACCATAAAAACAGAAAAACAAACAATAGAATAATTGCGGTGTTGACGTCAGCACTTTTAGCAACTCTACCTTCTTTTCTCGTATCTTGGCGTTTTTTCGGTGTTGCTTTTTCAGTTTTCTCTTGTGAGAAAAATTGCAAATCAATTTTCAAATATGCCAAGCTTAAACGCCTCCAGCTAGCCTCATTAATGTTCTCATAACCGTAAACATTTCAGTAAACAAGTAATTCACCATTGAGAATAAAACAGAAAATGATACGAGCAATACGACAAAGCTGACAAAAATTTTTAACGGTAAACCAACGACGAATACATTCACTTGAGGAACGGTTCTCGCAATAAAGCCTAGCGCGATATCAACTAAAAACAATGACGCCACAACCGGAATCGACATTTGAAAAGCAATAATAAACATTTTCGTAAAGCTTTCTGTCACATATTTTGCTGTTTGTCCATCGGAAAACGGTAAAAACAGCTTGTCTACGGGAATCAATAAATAACTGTTAAAAATTCCATCTAGTAAAATAAGGTGGCCATCTACCGATAATAAAAATAAGAGAGCAAATACATAAAAAAATTGACCTAGCAATGGAGTTTGTGCCCCTGTTTGTGGATCAACGACGTTCGCAATTGCAAACCCCATTTGAAAATCGATAAAACCGCCTGCAACTTGAACGGCATAAAAAATTAACATTGCAATTAAACCGATTCCGACACCGACCGTAGCTTCTTTTAAAATTAGCAAAAAATATGTACTATCAATAAGCAATTCGCTCGGATGTTCAAGCGTAAAACTTGCAAAAAAGGCGAGCGCTGCTGAAATAATTATTTTATTCATGAGCGGAATGTTCCGATACGAAAATAATGGCGCTGAAACGAAAAATGCGCTAATTCTAGTAAAAACAAGTAAAAATAATGGAATGTTATTAAGAAAATGCTCCATCAGTTAACAAACCTTTGCAAATTCGTAAACATGTCGTAGGTAAAATTAAGAATTTGTGATAACATCCAGGGTCCGAAAAAAATTAACGAGACAAGGACTGCAATGATTTTAGGTATAAACGCTAGCGTTTGCTCTTGAATTTGTGTCGTTGCTTGAAAAATACTAACAAGTAAGCCAACGGCAAGGGCAATTAATAATAATGGTGCAGCAATAAGCAAAGTCGTAAAAACCGCACGTTCTGCTAATGAAATTACAAAATCTGGCGTCATTCTCAATCACCTACTTTACATTTACAAATCGATCGCTATTGGTAACTTAATAAGAGCGATTGGACAATTAAAAACCAACCGTCAACTAAGACGAATAGCAAAATTTTAAATGGCAATGAAATCATGATTGGTGGGAGCATTAACATCCCCATTGACATTAGGACACTTGCGACAACCATATCGATAATGAGAAATGGAACAAACAGCATAAAGCCGATTTCAAACGCTGTTTTCAATTCACTTATAACAAATGCTGGTACTAGAACCGTTAATGAGATGTCTTCTATCGATTCGGGTCTTTCCATTTTGGAATAGTTCATAAAAAGAGATAAGTCTTTTTGCCTCGTATATTTTGCCATAAATTCTTTCATTGGCTTCGTACCTTCAGCAAATGCTTCTTCTGACGTTATTTCACCGCTCGTTAATGGCTGGATTGCATTTTCATTCACATCATGAAAAACTGGGGCCATGACGAAAAAAGTTAAAAAGAGAGCGAGTCCAATTAACACTTGATTTGGTGGCATTTGTTGAGTCGCGAGCGACGTTCTCACAAACGACAAAACGACGACGATTCTAGTAAAACTCGTCATTAAAACTAAAATTGCAGGAGCCAATGAAAGAACCGTTAACAAAAGTAATAATTGAACTGTCGTTGTTAAAGTGTCCGGTTGCGTAAATAAACCGGGTATCAATTCATTCATCACTTGACTCCTTTTTCTTCACATTTGAGTAAATATTTTTTCTATCTTGTACTATTTTTTTTAATTGCTTATCAAGAATTGCAGTGAATGATTCATTTTTGTTTGACTGTTTACTTCGCAACCATTGCTTTGATTTAGCAAATAGATCTTCTTGTTCTAATGTCTCACGTTCTTGAATAAACTGTTGAATCTCATGTTCATCACTAATTTCCTTTAAAAGTTGAATCGAATCAGAGACTCCAACAACGAGTAAGCGTTCACCGACCTTAATAATTTGAATGGACCGGTTTTGTCCCACTGAAATACCGCCAAAAGATTCTAACGACCGACTTCCGCTAAATGCACGCGTACGTTTATTTAAAAATTTCGCAAGTGCATAAATAAGGAAAACAACGAAAGCAAGTGCAAATAGCATTTTAAAGAACGGAAACGAAAGACTGTCGCTTCGTTCCTTTTCAGACTGTTCCAGAGAAGGCGCTCGTGTTTGTTCACTCTGTTCTTCTTCAGTTTTTAACCAATCATCAACAGTTTCATCTTTCGCATTAACAATGTTTGGAACGTACAGTAAACTACTTAAAATAAAACAGAAACTAATTATGAAGATAAGCTTTTTATACAAAGCGAGACACCTACTCAGCTTAATGTCTTTTTTATAGCTTCGATCACACGGTCTGCTTGAAATGGTTTTACGATGAAGTCTTTTGCACCTGCTTGAATGGCTTCTATAACCATTGCCTGTTGCCCCATCGCCGAACACATGACAATCTTAGCATCAGGATCCATATCTTTAATTTTTTTCAATGATGTGATTCCATCCATTTCAGGCATCGTAATATCCATCGTTACTAAATCGGGATTTAATTCTTTATATTTTTCAACAGCCTCTGCACCATCTCCAGCTTCACCGACAACTTCAAATCCATTTTTTGTTAAAATATCTTTAATCATCATGCGCATAAAAGCTGCATCGTCAACGATTAAAATCCGATTTCCCATCTCTGTATTCCCCCTGAATTATTGTAAGTTTCTAATGCGTTCTTTTTGGCTAATGATATCGGTGACACGAACACCAAAGTTTTCATCTATAACAACAACTTCGCCTTTTGCAATGAGCTTATTATTAACTAAAATGTCGACAGGTTCTCCAGCGAGCTTATCAAGTTCAACAATCGAGCCAGCAGATAAATTTAAAATATCTTTAATAGCTTGACTCGTTCTCCCTAATTCAACTGTGACAGATAACGGAATATCAAGTAGTAAATCTAAATTTTGTGTATCAGCTGGTTGCTGAGGAACGTCATGAAAGTCTGAAAAGGCAGCTGGTTGTACTGAAGATGCTTGTACTTGTTCCATTCGATTACTAGTCGCTGTTGAATCATTTGTTTGCATTTTTTCTCCTTGAGATCTAACTTCTTTTTTTTCCATTTCAGCTTCACGTTTCAACTCCTCTTCAGCGATTGGGTTCAACTCCTCTTCGGCCATTGGATTCAATAAATCATTCACCATTTTTTTTGCAAAAGGTATGGGCAAAATTTGCATAATTTTTGAATCAATTAACTGCCCAACTTTTAGTGAGAATGAAACTTTCACTAAAAAATTATCGTTTGGAATTTTATCCGTACCTTCACCTTTTTTTACATTTAACTTCTCAATCGTCGGTGGTGAAATATCAACTTTTTTATTAAAAATGGTAGACATAGATGTCGATGCTGAACCCATCATTTGATTCATTGCTTCTTGAACCGCACTTAATTGAATCTCATTTAATGTCTCTTCAGATAGATTTGTGCCATCTCCCCCGAGCATTAAATCGGCAATAATTTTTGCATCACTTTCATGAATAACGAGAACATTTTCTCCTTCAAAACCTTCCGTATATTTCACGTTGATCGCAACGTTTGGCTCTGGAAATTCAACCGCCAAGTTGTCCCTAACAATTAATGATACTGAAGGAGTAGTTATATCGACTTTCTGATCTAACAGTAACGATAATGCAGTTGACGCACTTCCAAACGAGATATTCCCCATTTCACCAAGTGCATCCTGTTCAATGATTGATAAGTGTTCTTCTAAATTGACACCTTCATCTTGCGTTTGCACAGACTCATCATCGCCTTTTAGCAATGCATCGATTTCTTCCTGGGAAAGCATATCATCACTCATCTACACTCACTCCTTCCTCTAACACTTCTAAAATTTGAATCGCCATTTTTTTATTGTTCGTACCTGCTTGACCGAGAAACTTAGTTTTCTCTCCAACTTTAATTGACAATGGGTGATCAATTTTTTGTCGCAGTGGAATGACATCATTCACATTGAGCTGTAAAAAATCTTGAATTGTAATATCGGTTTCACCTAATTGAGCAATGATTGGCAAACGTGCAAGCTGTAATCTTTTTTGAAGCAATTCGGCTTCAACTTTCGAGCTTTTCTTTTGATTTTGCATCCAATAATGCATAGACAAATTTGGAATAATTGGTTCAAGCACTACGTGTGGGATACAAATGTTAATTAAACCGCTTGTTTCAGCAATTGACATCGTTAGAGAAACGACAACAACTGTTTCATTAGGTGATACAAGCTGCAAAAATTGTGGATTCACTTCAAAATCAAGCATTTTCGGTTCGATACCAATAATTGATTGCCATGCTTCCTGAAATGATTCTAACGAGCTTTCAAACAGTTGATTCATAAGTCTCGTTTCAATCTCTGTTAAATTATCGACTTTATTTACACTTTCTCCCTTACCACCTAGCAATCGATCTAACATTGCAAAAGAAATGTTCGGATTTACTTCAATCAGCATTCTTCCATCAAGCGGTGGTGCTTCAAAGATGTTCATAATCGTCATTGATGGAACTGAACGAATGAACTCTTCATACGGAAGTTGTTCAACCGATGCTACTGAAATATCAACATACGTTCGTAATTGAGCCGAAAACAACGTCGTTAATAACCTAGCAAAGTTTTCATGTACTCTCGTTAAGCTACGAATTTGATCTTTCGAAAATCGCAATGCACGTTTAAAATCATACACTTTTATTTTTCGTGCACTTTCTTCTTCTTTTAATTTTTCCGCATCCATTTCCCCAGTTGAAATTGCAGAAAGGAGTGCGTCAATTTCATTTTGTGATAATATATCAGCCAAAGGCCTCACCTCTGTTTCATAAGCCTTATCAACCGCTATTGAATGATTTTTTGGATCGTATAAATTTGAGTAACTTCTCCATCTTCTAAAATTTGATTGATTTCATTGATTACTGAACGTTCAAATTGAGCCAGTTTCTCATTTACTACAAATTCTTCAGCTTTCATACTCGTGAGTTCGCTGTAAATGATGTCATATACTTGGAAATCACGTTTTTCGATTTCTTTTTTTGCTTTTTTGTTGTTCAGTTGAATTTGAAATTGAATTCTTATAAATTGATCATCATTCGTATTCGTCGTAATTTCTTTCGTTTCCCAAGAGGATGCAACAACGTCATTAATCGTTTGCTTGTCTGACTCACCGTCAAGCTTAAAATAAATAATAACTGCAACTAGTCCAATGATAATAATGGTTAACATCGTTACTACCATCGAAAAAACAAGTCTATTTTTAACCAATCATTGACCCCCCAAACCTTTTTGAAAACCTAAAATATTGATGTTTTTATAAAAGGTCATCGTCTTTTGTATAACTTCTGATTCCTTTTCTTTAACGACGACTAAATCACCATTCGTTAATTTAATCGTCGTATCTGGAAAAGATTGAACTTGCAGTATGTATAATGCATTCAATGTAAATTTTTCACCATTTAAGCGTGTCAATTCTATCATTGATAAGTGTTCGGGCTAAGAGAAACCCCTAGCCCGTCTCCCTTCTTATCGTTTTAAATTTACGAGTTCTTGTAGGATTTCATCAGAAGTCGTAATAATTCTCGTATTTGCCTGGAATCCACGTTGAGCTACGATCATTTCCGTAAACTCTTCTGATAGGTCAACGTTTGACATTTCAAGGGAACCGCCATTAATAATGCCCATATCTTGCCCTGCGATTCCAATATTTGGGACACCTGAGTTATTAGAAACTTGGTAAAGATTGTCACCAGATTTCGTTAATCCTTCAGGGTTGTTAAAATTCGCAAGTGCAATTTGACCAAGACGCTGAACATTCCCGTTCGTATACACGCCGAATATTTCCCCTGCAGCTGAGATGTTAAATCCTTCTAAAAAACCTTCAGTATTTCCATCGATCGTATCGACATCAATCGTGCTTCCTGAACCATATTGAGTGATGGTTGAGAAGTCCACCGTAATAGTTAGATCTTGTGCGTTCCCATTGTAACCTTGTGTTAATTGCCCTGGTTGAAGGTTAATTTGAAAAGAGGCATTTCCTGTAACACGACCATCATCGTCAAATTGAATATTACCTAATTGATTAAATGAATAGTTATCTCCATCAGGTAATAAATAGCCAAGTTGCCATTCTGTGCTAGAAATCTTTTGTGCAACTATTTGTAAATCATGCGTATTTCCAAGTGAATCAACAACCTTCATACTCATCATTGCACCACTTTTTAAGCCTTCTTTTAATGCATCTTCATCGATAGGGGTATTAGGATCAAAAAGTCTGTTGTTCGTGTTATCCGCAATCTCCGTACTATCACGCAAATTCCCTTTAAAGCTAATGTTCGTTGTTGCATTCGGTGCAATCGTTGTGCCAGCGGCAATTCTTAAGTTCGACAATTGTGAGTAATCAATGTCACCAACCGCATTTGCAGCATAGCCTTGTACGTAAAGTCCATCTGCATTAACGAGGTTCCCATTTTGGTCGAGGTAGAAGTTTCCTGCTCTCGTGTAATAGGAAAGGGATCCATCGTTTACGATAAAGAAGCCATCACCGGAAATACCTAAATCTAGTGAACGTCCTGTCGTTTGCAGGCTCCCCTGCGTATGAATCGTATCAATTGTTGAGACTTGCGACCCAAGTCCAACTTGCTTTGGGTTCGTTCCGCCGCGGTTCATTTGTGGAGAACTTGCCCCTTGTATTTGCTGACTAACCATATCTTTAAAAGTCGTTCTGCCTTTTTTAAAGCCATACGTATTTACGTTAGCAATGTTGTTTCCAATAACGTCTAACTTAGTTTGGAAGTTTTTCAAACCACTAATCCCAGAATACATGGAACGTAACACGATCATTCACTCCTTCATTTTCATTAAGCTGCTTCCGTCATTCCACAGCTCGTATAGACCTCCGCTTCATTACGGTCCAGCCTATTCATCAATGACAACTGTTCCATCAATGTTAGTAAACAGATGCTCTCTTGCGCTCATGCGATCAAGTGCCGTTATGATTAGCTTGTTTGTGGTGCTAACGACGAGAGCGGCGCTGTTCGTCAATATTAATGCTTCTTTTACCCCTTTTGTTCGAGCATCGTCCACCGCTTTCTCAACTTTATTCCACGTTTCATTTGATAGAGCGATTCCTCTCTGTTGAAAACGGGTTTCCGCATGTTTGCTCATTTTTAATTTTGTTTCATTTACCAGTTCTGTTCGTAATAATTGTTTAAATGATTTTGCGTCGTTGTTTTTTTGTTTAATCGTTTCTGTATCATGTGTAGATTGCTGTTGAATCAGAGGTTGATGGATCCTAAAATTCATGAATCAACACCACACTATTCATCAGAAGGTGAATCGCCAAGTTCACGAATTTCAAAGATAAATTCTGGTTTTACTTTTTCACCATTATCTAGCTCAAATAACATGTTTCCACCTTTAAACGAAATCGCCTTAACGATACCTGTTTTCGTTATTTCATCAACTTTTCCATCGTCTGTATCAACGTAACTCATATACGAAATTTGCTTGCCGATCATTTGGCTATTTTGTACGATTTGTGTGTTCGTTTGATTCGCGATAAACGTTTCAAACATTTGCGTCATATTCATCATCTGTTCAAGACTTGAAAAACTAGCCATCTGTGCAATAAACTCGCGATCTTCCATCGGGTTTAAAGGATCTTGGTTTTGCAATTGAGCGATTAAAATTTTCATAAAATCGTCTTTGCCGAGAGAACTGTTACCCGTTGCTGATCGTCCAGGAAGATTAGATAAATATAACGAATTATCAATCGAACTATTATTCATTACTCATCCCTTCCTTTATAAAATTAGCGACTCAAGCCATTCTTTAAACGATTGTTCTTCTTTATCTCGGTCGCGCTCATCTTGTCCATTTCGTTGCGCCATTTCATGTTCATCTTGTTGATCCCGACTTGATTTCGATTGATTCTGCTGTTGCTGCTCGCTGCTTTCAGTTAGAACTTCAATCTTTTCTACTTGAATGTTTTGCGTGACAAAGGCTTGACGTAATTGATGTAATTGTGACTCGATTAAACTTTTTGCTGTCTCTGTCTGAGCTACAATTCGAGCGATCAACTGACCGTCTTGTTGGGTCAGTTTTACCGATAGTGACCCGAGATGCTCAGGGTGCAATCGAACATGTAATTGTGTTAATCCGTTTTTAAATGTTCGAAGTTGGCTACTCGCTAAAATTTTTTCAAATTGTTTAGCTAAGGCCGCTGAATCCGTTTCATTCAAGAGGTGAATTCGGAATTCCAACTGGTGAATTCGGTCCATCACCGTCTGCGGAAAAGAAATATTTTGTTGAGTCGCCATCAACCGATTGCCTTTGTCTTCTGCCGTACCGTTTTCATATTGAGCAAATTTCATATTTGCACGTTGCTCTATTTCACTGACATTTGCGAGAATTTTTCTTATTTGTGAAAGATTGTTCACTTGTGAAATAACCGCTTCTTCTTGCTTCTGAAATTGAAAAAGCATTCGTTTATTTGGTCGATTTTCATGCTGTGATTTTGTCAAAGCAAAGACATGGAGCAAGCGTAAAATAACAGACTTTGACTCTTCATTAAATGACTGTAAAAAAGTTACGTTGTCCTTAACGTTCTGAACGTTTGCAATGTTTTCTGTTTGAATCTGAAAGATTGCAAAAAAGGAGTGTACTAAAGTATCAATGTCAACATCCATTTTTTCATTTACTTGACGTTGCCAATTCAATATATCTGGATACAATGTGATCGCTAACTCTTCACCGAAAAGTTCACTTACTTCTTCTTCTGTTAAGTTCAAAAGCAAGGATAACAGTGAATTCAATTCATGTCGCAACGTTTCATGTTCTAATGTTTCGTTCATGAACGTTTCACTATTATCAGGCAACCAGGTGACTTGCTGTTCAAGTAAATTGTGAAATGGAGATTCAGTTATACTCGGTTGAACATGTGAACCGAATGATCCGATATTACTGTTTGGTAATTGAATGAGGTTTGCGATGTTCACTTTTTTCACCCCCTTTCAAATACAATCTTTCAATCTTCAGCTAATAATGCTTTCATAAGACTTGATGCACGTTTTGGCTCCAATTTCGCTACAATTCTTCCACTATCTGATGGCTTCATCTCTTGGAGAACAGGAAGAACTTCACTATTTTGCATTTCTGAGATAATCGATGCCGCGTCTTTCGGAGACATGGATAATAGCATTTTTGCCGTCTCTTTAACACTTTGGCTTTCAAGCACCCCAGCTTCTTCAGCATTTTCTAACTGCTTTTCAAGCTTAAGTATCGTCTCTTTGGCATCGATAAGTTCATCATCTTTTTCGAGTAGTTTATTTTCCAATTCACGCAAATTTTGTTCTTGTTCATGAATTTTTGCTGTCAATCTCTCAATCTCTTTTTCCAAATTATCTTTACTATCCGTTTTTGAATCGTTCATTTCATCTTGAGAACTAGAAATAAAAGGAATGTGAGCTCCGATTGATTTCGCTTGATCAACAACACTTTTTCCCATAAACGTCATGATGACACTGTAAACGATTAGCGCAAAAATTAATGGAATAATAACAACAAAGAAAAACCATTGTAGTTTGCTAGACACCATATCGTTCACCTAATTTCAAAATCGACAATTCGTCTAATTGATTATTTTCTTCTTTTTTCATTTTTGATAACACGTTCTCGATATGCTTATCTTTTAAAAGGTTATATTTTTTTACTTCTACTGACTTGTGAACGATTAAATTTCGCTTTTGCTCCATTTCAAACCTTGCATGATTAACGATCATTTGCTGTTCCATAATTGAGTTTTGTAACGACTGTAAGTGCAAGTTATACTGGCGAATCGTATCCGCCTGAACCCCGACACGCATGTTATACTCATGTTGTTTTTCAAGTTCTTCCTTTTTTTTCAGTAATTCGTATAACGTACGGGCTACACTTTCGAAACGTTGCTGAGCATTAGCAAATTCAATCTCTGAAAGATCTTTTTCTTTTTCTCTAATTTTCAACACTTTATCAAGCCGAAAATGACTAGCCATCGTTATTCTCCTTTATTAAATTGCGTCGTCAGCCACTCAATGGAATGTTCAAAATCAGCCTGCTCGCCAACATTCTGTTTTAAATAAGCGAGTATTTCGTCATATGCCGCAATCGCTTCATCAATCTTTTTAGATGTTCCTGTTTTATATGCACCAATTTTAATTAAGTCTTCAGCATCTAAATAAGTTGCAAGCAAATCACGAAACTGTTGCGCTGACTGTAAATGTTCGGGAGATACAATATGATTCATAACTCTACTTATGCTCTCTAAAATGTTAATCGCTGGAAATTGCCCCTTGTTTGCAAGGTCACGATCAAGAACAAAGTGCCCATCTAATATTCCTCTCACCGTATCAGCAATCGGCTCGTTAAAGTCATCTCCGTCAACAAGAACAGTATAAAAGGCAGTGATCGAACCAACTTCATTCGTGCCCGACCGCTCAAGCATTTTCGGCAATAGTGAAAAAACTGAAGGTGTATACCCTTTCGTCGTAGGTGGTTCACCAATTGCTAAGCCGATTTCTCTTTGAGCCATGGCAACCCTAGTTACTGAGTCCATCATGAGCATGACGTTTTTCCCTTGATTGCGAAAATATTCTGCGATTGCTGTCGCCGTAAGGGCACCTTTTATTCTCATTAGTGCTGGCTGATCAGAAGTCGCTGCGATAACAATTGAACGTTTCAGCCCATCTTCACCTAAGTCTTTTTCAACAAATTCTAATACTTCACGTCCACGTTCACCAATTAACGCAATGACGTTAATATCTGCACTTGAATTGCGAGCAATCATCCCGAGTAACGTACTTTTTCCAACCCCGCTTCCAGCAAATATACCGAGCCTTTGACCTTCTCCAACAGATAAAAGACCATCAATCGCTCTCACACCAATTTCAATCGGTTTCTCAATACGACGTCGTTTAAGCGGATTTGGCGGCGGATTGTCAGTTGGGTATGAAATTAAACCTTTCGGCAGTTCATACCCATCTAATGGTAGTCCAATTCCGTCTAATACAGTTCCGATTAATTCGGGTCCTATTTGTATATGTAGCGGTTTCCCAGTATCTTCAACTAAACAACCTGGTGATATGTACGAAACATTTGTAAAGGGCATTAACAAAACGAATTCTTCCTTAAACCCAACGACCTCAGCCATAACATAGCGATTTTCACGCTTTCCAATATGAAGAATGCAAACATTTCCAATCGAAGTCTCTGGACCTTTTGATTCAATCATTAACCCGACGACTTTCGTTACTTTTCCGTAACGTTTATACGGATTTGTTTGTTTTATGGCGTCATATAAAAGCTGCTCATTCATTTTGATTTTCCTCAACGATTTCCAACAATTGTTTTTTTATCTCAGCTAATTGTGTATGAATTGAAGCGTCAATCGTTCCGAATGAAGTTTCAATCATACAAGCATCTTCAACTAGCTCTTCGTTCGGATAAATGAAAATATCAGTTGATTCATTTAAAGCAGCTTTTAATAACTTTTTATCGTTAAGGGTAAGTTTATATTTTGACGGATGTACGAATATTTTTATGTTGTCATGTTCTTTTACTTCTTTAACTGCTGCTTTTACGACATCTGTCCATTGCTCCGGCTGTTCTGTAAGCTGGTTTCCGACAATCTTTTCAGCTAATGCAATTGCAATATTTATCATCATCGGCTCAGCTTCAGTGAGTTTCTTTACATATTCTTCTTGTGATAAATCAACGATTTGCCGTGCTTCTTGAATTAAATCACTCACCGATTGTTCGCCATCTTTTCTGCCGGCTTGATATCCTTCTTCATACCCTTTTATGCGAGCATCTTCTAATGCTGCAGTCATTTTCTCTTGTAGCGATTGTTCTTCTATTTCAGTTTTTTTCCGAATTTCCTCTTCTGCTTGTAAAATTAACTTGTTGGCTCTCTCTTTTGCTTTTTGAATCAACTCATTTTCAATTCGTTCGATTTTTCGTCTGTCGATTTCAGTGCTTTGCTCCTCTTCAAGAGGACGAACTGCAGCACGCAACGTAATGACCTTTGCTTCTTTTCTTTTTTCAGAAACAGATTTAATAACTTTAACCAATGATGTCATCACCTCCACCACGTGCGATGACGATTTCTCCGGCTTCTTCTAATCGTCTAATCACTGCAACAATTCTCATCTGCGCTTCTTCAACATCCCTCAATCGAACAGGTCCCATATATTCAAGCTCGTCTTTGTAATTGTCAACCATTCGCTGTGACATATTGCTGTATATAACATCCTTTACTTCTTCACTAGATGCTTTTAATGCAAGTAACAAGTCATCGTTTTCGACTTCGCGAATCACTCTTTGAATTGCACGGCTGTCAAGCGTAACAATATCTTCAAAAATAAACATTCGTTTCTTAATTTCTTCTGCTAATTCAGGGTCTTGAATTTCAAGTGCATCTAAAATTGTTTTTTCTGTTGCACGATCTACACTATTAAGCACTTCAACTACCGATTCGACACCACCAGTTTGAGTGTAATCTTGTGTGACCGTTGTCGACAGCTTTCTTTCAAGAATTTGTTCAACTTCATTAATAATTTCAGGTGATGTTCGATCCATTGTTGCCATTCGTTTCGCAATATCGGCTTGGACTTCTTGCGGTAAATCGGACAATATCTGTCCGGATACCGCTGGATCAAGATAAGAAAGTACAAGCGATATCGTTTGTGGATGCTCGTTTTGAATAAAGTTTAAGATTTGAGCAGGTTCAGCCTTTCGAGCAAAGTCAAAAGGTCTTACTTGCAATGTCTGTGTTAAGCGGTTAATAATATTCATTGCTTCATTTTTGCCTAATGCTTTTTCTAGCACTGTTTTTGCGTAGCCTATGCCACCTTGGGAAATATAATCTTGAGCGAGTGCAATTTGATGAAATTCTTCAATGACATTTTCTTTTAATTGTGAATCCACTTTACGAACACTTGTAATTTCAAGTGTCATTTTTTCGATTTCTTCTTCTGTCAAATGTTTATAAACGTTTGCTGATACTTCCGGTCCTAGAGCAATTAATAAAATTGCCGCTTTCTGTCTCCCCGTTAATCTTTTTTGTTTTATTGCCATTTGCACAACCCCTTACTCTTCGGACAACCAAGTTCTAAGAAGCTTTGCAAAATCTTCTGGCTTCTCGTTGGCAAGTTTTTCGATTTGTTTTAACCGCTTTTGTTCTTCTGTCGTTACGGATGTGTCGATGTCCGGAATTTCCTCTTCTTGTTCTGGAATTATTTCTTCTTCTGCCAACTCTTCATATTCATCTTCTTCTTGCTTTCTGCGGAACAGTAAAATTGCAAGAACGATAATGATAACGAGCAATATTCCACCGACGATGTATAACCATAATGGTAAACCTGAATTTTCGTCAGATTGTAAATCAGGCTTTCCATAAAACGGCTGAGCAGAAACGTATATTTTCTCTGTAATGTCTTCGTCTTCAATCGGTGTTTCCGTATTTTTTGAAATCGAAGTCCTAACAATCGAGCTTAAAATATTTTCAATGTCATTGATCGTTTGCGGATCGAGCGATGTTGGCTCTTCTGGATCCGGAGGCTCAACCATAACTTGAATACCTAAGTCTTGGATTTTATAAGGACTTTCAACGATTTCTTTCCGGATACGATTAAACTCATTGTTGATCCGTTCTTCATCACGCTCATAATCTCCAGTTTGACCGCCAGCAATCGCCGGGTATTCCGGAATATCGGTTTCACCTGTCCCTGCAATGCCTTCTGCACCTGCTGCATCACCATTAAACGATTCACGTATTCGTTCTACACTTACTTGTAAACCTTCCATGTTTTCTAAATCTACAGGTTCGACTAAATTTTCCTCACGATTTTCTTGTGTGAAATCAATATCAGCTGTTACCGAGGAAACAACTTTACCTGGTCCAATAATTGTCGAAAGCATCTGTTGAACTTGGCGTTGTAAATCACGTTCAATATCTCGTTTTATTTTTCTCTGTTGTTCATACAGTGTATAACCGCTACTGTCAGTTTCAGAATTTACATCATAGTAGTTAAAAAATTGGTCCATAATAACAATATTTTCTTTAGGTAAATTTGGAATACTTTTCGATACTAAATTATAAAGAGCATTAATTTCTTTTTGATTAAGTTCCTTACCAGCGGCTAAATTTAAAACGACAGATGCTGATGACGTTTGCTCGTCTTGTGCAACCCAAATTGATTCATTCGGAAGAGTAATCATCACGGTTGAATGATTAACGCCATCGATATTTTTTATTAAATTCTCAAGCTCAGTTTGTACCGCACCTCGTTCAAGAACGTTGAATTCATTTTCGGTCATTCCAAATCCGGCATTTTCACTAAAAAAGGAGTAATCTATTTTTCCGCTTTTCGGAATACCTTCTGCAGCGAGTTCTACCTTTAGGCTGTTTACTGACTTTTCAGGTACTGATATCGTTCCATCATCAGAAACGATGGATGGAATACCACGACTATCTAATGTTGCCTTTATTTGCCCTGCTTCCTCGGGCGGCAAGTTTGAATAAAGAGGTGCGTAATCTGTTTTCGTTGTAAAAAAAGTAATGGTTATTATAAGTGCAAGGACAAGAACAGAGCTGCCTAAGATAATCATTTTTTGCGCAGATGTCCGTTCAGTCCAATATTCAATTAATTTATCTTTTATACGTTGTATTCTTTCTTTCATTTTTTCCCCCAAGTTATGTAAAAAGCGTGAAACGGACATAGCGGAACACTCTTCATGCTAGAGAGTCCACACTTACCCACGTCATTATAAAGGCATTCTCATTACCTCTTGATACGCTTCAATGATTTTGTTACGGACTTCAAGAGAAACTTGTAATGTAACCGCTGCTTTTTCAGCAGTGATCATCACATCATGAAGATTCGTAGTTTGTCCATTGATTAATTTCTCTGTCTCTCGATCAGAAGCAACTTGCGTGTCGTTCACTTTTTGAACTGCATCATTAAGCATTTGTGAAAACTGTTGCTGTACTTTATGTGGTGTATTTCGATTTTCGGATAAAGATGCAACTTTTTGATTTGAGAACAGCGACGTTAGACCAACTTGTTCCATTTTTCAACCTCCTTACCTCCCAATTTCAAGAGCCTTCATTAACATACCTTTCGAAGCATTCAACACTGTGACATTTGCCTCATATGAACGTGAGGCACTCATCATATCAACCATTTCTTTTAGCAAATCAACATTAGGTAATTGAACATATCCATCTTCATTCGCATCAGGATGTTCTGGTTGATAAACTAATTTGAACGGAGTTTCATCGTCTACGATGCTTGTCGCTTTCACTCCTAAGCTAACAGGTCTTTTTGCTAGCTCCTTTTTCAGAACATGATTAAATTGATATTTGTTGCCATCAGATTTTAAAGAAACCATTTTTCTTTGATAAGGTAACCATTCCCCGTTAACGTATCTTCCTCTTGTTGAGTCGACATTTGCAATGTTTGAAGAAGCAACATCCATACGTAAACGCTGCGCAGTTAATCCTGAGGCAGAAATGTTCATGCTATTAAAGATAGACATCCTTATTTTCCTCCTCGAGCAACAGTTTTCAATGTATTGAATTTTCCGTTAAGTCGATCGATTAAAGCGTTATATAAAATTTGGTTTTCTGCTAACAATGCCATTTCGCGATCGATGTCTACATTGTTGCCGTTATTGTTCATCGTTGTATGATTTTTTGTTTTAATGCTATAGTCCATAGGACCTTCACTGCTATGTTTAAAATTTAAATGTTTGCTATTCGTTTTTTTCGCCTCGAAAGCAATCGCCTTAGATAGTTCATGTTTAAAAATAACTTGTTTTGATTTGTAATGAGGTGTATCAACATTTGCGATGTTATCAGAAATGACGTCTTGGCGAGCGGCGGTAGCATTTAACGCACTTTCTAAAGCATTCATTGTCGAATTGAAAAGTTGCATAGTAACCCCCTTCTCTTAACATGACATTTTAACTAGTGACATTTTTGATAAAACATTAGCTCCATTACAATAATCACTAAAATCCGTCGTTCTTACTCGAATAAAGTAAAACACGCATGAGTTTTGTCGTATTACGTAACCTATTATACTAAATCATGTTACCAAATGGACATAGGGCTTTCCTTCTATTTTTACAAATAAAAGCATTTTTACCTACTTTTGTAACAAAAAAGACATTCCATCCTATTCAGATGAAATGTCTTTTTACCTATTTATTAAATTTTATGAGCGTAATTTTTCAAGTTCAACTAAAAATTTATCATTTAATACTTTAATGTAAGTTCCCTTCATACCAAGGGATCGTGATTCAATCACTCCAGCACTTTCTAATTTTCTCAATGCATTGACAATGACTGAACGAGTAATTCCTACTCGATCGGCTATTTTGCTCGCTACAAGCAATCCTTCTTTTCCGTCTAACTCATCAAAAATGTGTTCAATGGCTTCAAGTTCACTATAAGATAACGAGCTAATTGCCATTTGAACAACTGCTTTATTACGAGCTTCTTCTTCAATTTCCTCTGCTTTTTCATGTAGAATTTCCATTCCGACGACCGTCGCTCCATACTCCGCTAACACTAGTTCTTCTTCTGAAAATTGTTTGTCAAATCTTGATAATATAAGAGTTCCTAATCTTTCACCACCACCGACAATTGGTACGATTGTCGTTAAACCTGTTTTAAATAGATCTTTATTTTCAACAGGAAACGCTGTTAATTCATTGTTTATATCTATATTTGCTGATGTTTCAGTAATCGTAAATAACTTTTCGGTGTAATCAGCAGGAAATTGTCTTTCTTCATAGATTTTATTCATTCTTTCGTTGTCAATCTCTTGTCTAATCGCAATTCCTAACAATTTTCCTCTTCTGCTCAACACATAAATATTCGCTTCAATTACGTCGCGTAGTGTTTCTGCCATTTCTCTGAAGTTTACTGGACCTGCTACCTTTTGCAGCATTGAATTAATTTTTCTGGATTTTTCTAAAAGACTCATGTTACTCCTCCTAAATTATAGTATAAATTGACTTAAATCTTTGTTTTTTGCGATGGAATCTAATTTCTCTTCTACATACTCTGGTGTAATCTTTATTTTTTCTAAATTTATATCAGGTGCTTCGAAAGACAAATCCTCTAAAAGTTTTTCTAGAATCGTATGCAATCTTCTCGCACCGATATTATCCGTTTCTTGATTAACTTGATAAGCGAGTGAAGCTAATTTTTGAATAGCTTCGTCAGAAAATTCAATTTCTATACCTTCTGTTTCTAATAATGCTGAATATTGTTTAATTAAAGCATTATTAGGCTCCGTTAAAATTTGTACGAAGTTTTCAACACTTAACTTTTCTAATTCTACACGGATCGGGAATCGCCCTTGTAATTCAGGGATTAAATCTGAAGGCTTCGCAATATGAAATGCACCCGCAGCAATAAACAAAATATGATCCGTTTTTATTGGTCCATATTTTGTCATCACAGTTGATCCTTCAACAATTGGTAAAATATCGCGTTGAACGCCTTCTCTTGAAACATCGATGGATTGTTCGCTTTTACCGGCAATTTTGTCAATTTCATCTATAAATATAATTCCCGATTCTTCAGTCTTTGAAACCGCCTCTTGCGTCACTTCATCCATATCAATAAGTTTTGCGGCTTCATCTTGAATTAATATTTTTCTCGCTTCAGAAACAGGAAGTCTTCTTTTTTTCGTTTTTTTAGGTACGAGGTGACTAAATAGGTCTTGCATATTTACCCCCATTTGCTCCATTCCAGAACCTTGGAATAGATCAAACATTTGATTTGATTGTTCAGTCACTTCAACGACAACGATTTCATCTTCAAGTTTTCCATTCTCCAATTGCTGTGCGATTTGTTTTTTTCGATCATATTGACTTTGATCCTCGTTACCACTTTCATTTTGATCAGTATCTGTGTTTCCTGCTCCACCGAAAAACATTTCGATCGGATTTTTATATTGTTGCTGCTTTTTCTTTGATGGAACGAGCAATTCGACGAGACGTTTGTTTGCATTTTCTTTTGCACGTTCTTTTACTTCGTTCATTTTCTCTTCTTTTACGAGGCGAACAGCTACTTCGGCAAGATCTCTTACCATTGATTCAACATCGCGTCCAACATAACCAACTTCAGTAAATTTTGTTGCTTCAACTTTAACAAAAGGTGCATTTACAAGTTTTGCCAACCGACGTGCAATTTCTGTTTTTCCAACACCAGTTGGACCAATCATTAATATATTTTTTGGTACGATTTCCTCTTTTAATTTATTATCAAGTTTATTTCTCCGATATCGATTGCGCAAAGCAACAGCCACCGATCTTTTTGCCTGATTTTGTCCTACAATATATTGATCAAGCTTATTCACTATTTCTCTCGGTGTTAAATGGGCAGTCAAAAGAAACCCTCCAATCAACGACAGTTCGTTTTTTAATCTAGCTCTTCTATGATGATCTGATCATTTGTGTAAACACAAATTTCGCTCGCAATTTGTAATGCTGCTAAAGCAATTTCTTTCGCTGACAGATGATTTGCATGTTTCTTTAATGCTTTTCCAGCCGCAAACGCATAATTCCCACCAGAGCCAATGGCTAATATGTCATCATCTGGTTCAATTACTTCTCCTGTTCCTGATATTAACAGCATCTCGGATTGATTCATAACAATTAACATCGCTTCAAGTTTTCGAAGGATTTTATCGCTTCTCCATTCTTTCGCTAACTCAACAGCGGCTCTCACGAGGTTACCATTAAACTCTTCGAGCTTCGCTTCAAACTTTTCGAACAGTGTAAATGCATCTGCGACAGAACCAGCAAAACCCGCAATCACTTTACCGTGATAAAGTTTGCGAACCTTTCTAGCGGTATGTTTCATTACAACAGAATTACCGAAAGTTACTTGACCATCACCTGACATTGCTGCTTTTCCATCATGCTGAATCGCAAAGATCGTTGTCGCGTGGAACTGATCCAAATCTGTCCCCCCTTTCCAAGTATGTAAATGTGTGAGTTAAGACTGTTCGACGTGCAAAAAACTTATGCTCGAGGATGATAGGTGTTATAAACGTCGCGAAGTGTTTCTTTTGTAACATGTGTATAAATTTGTGTTGAAGACAATTGAGCGTGACCGAGTAACTCCTGAACAGAGCGCAGGTCAGCTCCGGCATTTAACAAATGTGTGGCAAAAGTATGACGAAGAACATGAGGACTAATGTTTTTATGTAAGCTCGCTTTGTCTACAATTTGTTTTACAATTGTACGGACACTTCTTGAGGAAAGCCTAGTCCCTTTATAATTAAGGAATAGGGCTTCTGCTTCGTTGCTTTTATTTTTGCTCAGCAAACGCATTCTCCCATCTTGAATGTATGTCTTTAACGCATCAATTGCAAATGATCCTATAGGAATGTATCTTTCCCTATTTCCTTTACCAGAGACGAGAACGTGCTCAAGGGAAAAATCAAGATCATGAACATCTAAAGAAACACATTCACTAACTCGTATGCCAGTTGCATATAGCAATTCAAGAATGGCTTGGTTTCTTTGTCCGAGCGGTGTCGATACATCTAAAACACGAAACAAAGCGGCTACCTCTTCTTCGTATAAAAAATTTGGTAGCCGATGCTCCTTCTTTGGTAATGCTGTGGATTGAAAAGGGTTACGATCTACCTTTTTTTCCACGATTAAAAATCGATAAAAACTTCTTAATGAAGAAATCATACGCGTAACGGTGTTACGAGCAAATCCGCGTTCATGCAACTCAGTTAAAAAAAGTCGTACATCTGCATAGTTTACTGAAGCGAACTGACTAATTCCTTCTTTTTTTAAAAAAATGCAAAACTCAGCTAAATCGCTTTTGTAGTTGATGATTGTATTTTCAGTATAATGTTTTTCTACTTTTAAATAAGTTATAAACGAATTTACGCTATCACTTTGCAACACCATTTTCACCTCAAAAACCTCTAGTATCTTACCATACTAGAGGCTGTAATACAAGGGTTATTCACAAATTTGTAATACAATTCTGAATTGTTCTCACTGCTCGTTCTGCAATTTTTTCATTTCGTACTTGTTTATTTTTTACCTTTTCAGGTAGTGGATCAAATAGCCCAAAGTTAATGTTCATTGGCTGAAAATGTCTAGGATTTGCAGACGTAATATAATGGGCAAGACTTCCGATTGCTGTTGTCGCGGGAAACACAATTGGCTCTTGACCATTTGCAACCCTAGCTGCATTGATGCCAGCAACTAAACCCGAAGCAGCGGACTCAACGTAACCTTCAACACCAGTCATTTGGCCTGCAAAAAGCAATTCATCACGCTCTTTATATTGATATGTAGGCTTGAGTAACTTCGGAGAATTTATAAATGTATTGCGATGCATAACACCATAACGAACAATCTCTGCATTTTCTAATCCAGGAATCATGCGAATAATCTCTTTTTGGGGCCCCCATTTTAAGTGCGTTTGGAAACCGACAATATTATAAAGCGTTGCAGTACTATTATCTTGTCTAAGTTGAACGACAGCATACGGACGTTTGTTCGTTTTCGGATCTTCTAGACCAACTGGTTTCATAGGACCAAAAAGAAGTGTTTTCTTTCCTCGTTTCGCCAACACCTCGATCGGCATACAGTTTTCAAAGAAAATTTCTTTTTCGAATTCCCGTAGCGGTACGGTTTCAGCACTTATAAGTGCATCATAAAAGCGATTAAATTCATCTTCTGTCATCGGACAGTTTAAGTAGGCGGCTTCTCCTTTATCATAGCGTGACTTTAAATACACTTTGTCCATGTCAATACTATCAGTTTCAATGATCGGAGCAGCTGCATCATAAAAATAAAGATAGTCTTCACCTGATAACTGTTGTAAAGCCGTCGCTAAGCGTTCAGCTGTCAATGGACCTGTTGCAATGATAGTCGGACCACTTGGAATTTTACTAACTTCTTCCTGAATGACCGTAACGTTCTCATGATTTCTCACTCTTTCAGTAACACGTGCAGCAAACTCATGTCGATCAACGGCAAGCGCGCCGCCTGCAGGTAACGCACAGTCATCTGCTGATGCAATAATGACTGAGTTCAACTGGCGCATTTCTTCTTTTAATATACCAACTGCATTTGTTAGTGAATTTGCTCGTAATGAATTACTGCAAACGAGTTCTGCAAACTTGTCCGTATGATGTGCCGGTGTTTGCTTCATAGGTCGCATTTCGTAAAGTTTTACTTTTACATTACGAGTTGCGAGTTGCCAAGCTGCTTCACTACCAGCAAGTCCGGCTCCAATGACATTTACTTCTGGCATTGCCATTTGTCGACAACTCCTTTGAATTCGTTCAAATAGTTCGGAGATTCACGATCTAGGTCTGTTCGACATGATCTGTGCTAGATTCTCATAAAGCATGAGATTTTTAAAAGAAGGACTGTGTCACATCATAAACTCAAAGCAGTCCTTCTTTGACGTTTAACACCTATGATTTCTAGTTCGCTATTCATCAATTTGGAATGATCATCTTATTGAACAAGCCATTTTAAATTTCCTCTTTGTAATCACAAGACGTACATTTGATTTGCTTCTTGTTTTTTGATTTTTTTTCAACGAGCATTTCGCTACATTTTGGACACGTCCGATTTATCGGTTTATCCCAAGAAAGGAATTCACATTCCGGATAGCGATTACAACCATAAAAAATTCGGCCTTTTTTACTTTTTCTCTCGACAATCTCACCTTTATGGCAACTTGGGCATGTCACTCCGATATTTTTTAAAATCGGTTTTGTATTTCTACAGTTCGGAAAGTTAGAGCAAGCCATAAATTTACCAAACCGCCCCATTTTAATTACCATTTCGTGACCACATTTTTCGCAATCTTCGCCAGCCGGTTCATCTTTAATTTCGATTTCTTTCATTTCTTCCTCAGCAACTTCAAGTTTCTTCTCAAAATCACCGTAAAATTCTTCAATGACTTTTATCCAATTTTGCTTACCTTCTTCGATTTCATCAAGATTATTTTCCATCTTTGCAGTGAAATCAACATCGATAATTTCATTAAAAAACTCTGTCAATGAATCTAACACAATTTTACCTAGCTCAGTCGGAACAAACCTTCTATCTTCTAATTTAACATAGTTTCGCCTTTGAATCGTATCAAGCGTTGGAGCATATGTCGAAGGTCTTCCAATGCCCAACTCTTCCATCGTTCTTACGAGCCTAGCTTCTGTATAGCGAGGTGGTGGTTGTGTAAAGTGCTGAGTCGGCTCAATGTTTTCAGCTGTTACTTGACTATTTTCAGTTAAATCCGGGAGTAATCGGTTTTCCTCTTTTTTATTATCATCTGAACCTTCTACATACACCTTCATAAACCCTGGGAATTTAATCGCTGAGCCTGTCGCTCGGAACATAATTCCGTTATTCACTAAATCAACACTCATTGTATCTAAAATAGCAGGAGCCATTTGGCTTGCTACGAGACGTTCCCAAATTAATTTGTAAAGACGAAATTGATCTCGACTTAAATATTTCTTTACGGTATTAGGATCTCTTAACGTTGATGTTGGTCGAATCGCCTCATGTGCATCTTGCGTATTCTTTCCTTGTTTTGTTTGTTTTTTTCCTTTCGGAACGAATTGGTTGCCAAATTGCTTTTCAATATACTCTTTCGTTTCTTGAACTGCTGTATCTGAAATTCTCGTAGAATCAGTTCGCATATACGTGATTAAGCCAACCGTTTCTTTTCCGATCTCAACACCTTCATACAGTTGCTGCGCAACCATCATCGTTTTTCTCGCGCGAAAATTTAATTTTCGTGCTGCTTCTTGTTGAAGTGATGACGTTGTGAATGGTAATGCTGGATTGCGTTTTCTTTCTTTTCTTTGAACAGTGGAAACAACAAACTCGTCTCCATTTAATTGTTTAAGAATCTCGTCTACTTCTTGCTTGTTTTTTAGATCAATTTTAGTGCCTTCTTTACCGTAAAAATGCGCTTCAAAAGATTCACCGTCCTCTTTAAAAACTGCTTTAATTTTCCAATATTCTTCAGGTTTAAATTGTTGAATTTCTTGCTCGCGTTCAACAATTAGTCGAAGCGCAACAGATTGGACCCGTCCAGCGCTTAAGCCTTTTTTTACTTTTTTCCATAAAATCGGACTTATTTTGTAACCGACAAGTCGATCGAGTACTCGACGAGCTTGCTGTGCATCCACAAGATCCATATTAATCGGACGTGGTTGCTTAAACGCATCTTTCACAGCATCTTTTGTAATTTCATTAAAAACGACGCGACAGTCGGAATTTTGATCAATATTAAGGCCGTGAGCCAAATGCCAAGCAATAGCTTCTCCTTCACGGTCGGGGTCAGCTGCTAGATAAACTTTTTTAACCTTTTTTGCCGCATCTTTTAATTCTTTTAAAACAGGACCTTTTCCTCGAATTGTTATATACTTCGGTTCAAATTGACGTTCAATATCTACACCTATTTGACTTTTCGGTAAATCACGAACGTGTCCCATTGAAGCTTTTACATCATATTTTTTGCCTAAATACTTTTTTATCGTTTTCGCTTTTGCGGGAGACTCAACGATTACTAAGTAATCTTCCATGCTAAAGCTTCTCCCCCCTTACTGTATTTTTAAATCTTCCCTATTATTAAATACTCTTTCCTCGTTTGTCAAATAAAGCTCATTTTCAATGTCGTCTGAACATATAACTAATTTCGCACCCTGCTGGATCAAATAGTTTGTTCCTTTGCTATTGTTGTTTAAAATTGAACCTGGAACTGCAAACACTTCTCTACCTTGTTCTAACGCTTGATCAGCTGTAATTAATGATCCGCTTCGCTCTTTAGCTTCAATGACCAATGTTCCGCATGTTAATCCGCTAAGAATCCGATTGCGCAGTGGAAATTGCCATTTTTGTGCGTGTTGATTTGGTAAAAATTCAGATACCAAAAGATGACGTTCGGCAATTTCAAGACTTAAATTTCGATGTTCTTTCGGATAAATTGATTCGAGACCAGAGCCTAGAACTGCTATGGTAGAACCGTTCGCTTCTAAAGCAAGTTGATGAGCGATTGCATCCACACCATAGGCAAGGCCACTTACAATACACCACCCTTTTCTTATAAGTGGAAGAAGCAGTGCTTTCATAATCGGTCGAGCTTCCCGTGTTGGGTGTCTTGTTCCTACAACTGCCAGAGTGCGTTTTTCACGAAGCAACGACAAATTTCCTTTATAAAATAACACCCATGGGGGATCGTAAATTTCCCGTAACAAAACCGGATATGTATCATCAAAACGTGTAATATAATTACAGGCTTCATAGTCATATTGGAGTAATTCATCGATTGGTTTCCGCAAATCTTCATAAAGAGTAATAGCAAGCTTTTCATGTAATTTACAATCGTGCATAAGCTCCGTTTTCGTCATTTGAAAAATTGAACGTAAACTCGGATCACATTCGTAAAGTTTATCGATTGTTTTGATTCCTACCCCTCGACAACTGTAAATATGTAATAAACGTTTATTTCGATTCATATGTTCTGACACCGTCTCCCCCACCTTTCCTTCATCAATTAAGTAGAAGTATACTCCCTTTCGTACGTTCTATTGTACTTTAATAATCTAAGGCAAACGGGATACCCCTTCGTCCCCTGATAGTCATTATGCCTTGACACATATATGAAAAATAGCTCCTTATCGGAGCTATTTCATGATGTTGTAACAACTATATCGTTAAACTTTATGAGTTGTACATTTTTCCAATAAATTATGTTCTTTTAATACCGAAATTAATGTTTCACCCATAACTGCAGGTGTTTCTGCGACTTTAATTCCGCACTCATTCATCGTACGAATCTTCTCCGCAGCCGTTCCTTTACCACCTGAAATGATCGCACCAGCATGTCCCATACGCTTTCCTGGAGGTGCAGTTTGACCGCCGATAAAGCCGACTACTGGTTTATTCATGTTTTCCTTTACCCATTGTGCTGCTTCTTCTTCAGCTGTTCCACCAATTTCACCGATCATAATAACAGCATACGTATCATCGTCTTCATTAAATGCTTTTAACACGTCGATAAAGTTCGTTCCGTTAACAGGGTCACCGCCAATCCCAACTGCTGTTGATTGTCCAATTCCAGCTTCAGATAGCTGATGAACCGCTTCATACGTCAATGTTCCAGAACGAGAAACGACGCCAACGTGACCTTTTTTATGAATATAACCTGGCATGATGCCAATTTTACATTCTTCTGGACTAATGACACCTGGGCAGTTCGGCCCGATGAGACGAGTCTTTCTACCTTTTAAATAGCGCTTTACTTTAACCATATCAAGAACAGGAATGTGTTCAGTAATACAAATGACTAAATCAAGATCAGCATCCGCAGCTTCAATAATCGCATCGGCCGCAAATGGAGCTGGCACATATATGACCGAGGCATTTGCACCTGTTTCTTTGACAGCTTCTTCTACCGTATTAAAAACCGGAACACCTGCAACGGATGTGCCGCCTTTTCCTGGTGTTACACCACCAACGATTTTCGTTCCGTATTCAAGCATTTGCTCTGTATGAAATGTTGCTGTTGCCCCTGTAATTCCTTGAACAATAACTTTTGTTGACTCATTGACATAAACACTCATTTCATTGGCCCCACCTTTCTATTTCACTAAGCTAACAATTTTTTGTGCACCGTCAGCCATTGATTCAGCAGCTGTTATATTTAAACCAGACTCTTGTAAAATGCGTTTTCCTTCGTCAACATTTGTTCCTTCAAGTCGAACAACGAGTGGGATTTCTAAACCAACTTGTTTCGTTGCTTGAACGACACCTTCGGCAATGACATCGCATCGCATGATTCCACCAAAAATATTAACGAAAATGCCTTTAACGTTTGGGTCGGATAAAATAATTTTAAATGCTTCTGTTACTTTTTCTGCTGTTGCACCGCCACCAACATCAAGGAAGTTCGCAGGTTCACCATCGTAATGCTTAATGATATCCATCGTTGCCATCGCAAGACCAGCACCGTTAACCATACAACCAATATTCCCATCTAAAGCAATATAACTTAAGTCATATTTTGATGCTTCGATTTCCTTCGGATCCTCTTCATCAAGGTCACGAAGTTCCTGTATATCTTTATGTCTATACAATGCATTTGAATCAAAGTTCAATTTTGCATCAAGTGCGATAACATTTCCATCACCGGTAACAACGAGAGGGTTAATTTCCGCAATGGAGCAATCTTTTTCCACGAACACTTGATAAAGTCCGAGCATAAATTTAGCGGCTTTGTTTACTAGCTCATTCGGAATATTAATGTTAAACGCTAAACGGCGCGCTTGAAAGCCTTGAAACCCAATTGCTGGATCGATGACTTCTTTAAAGATTTTTTCCGGTGTTTCTTCTGCAACTTGTTCGATTTCGGTTCCGCCTTCTTCAGATCCCATCATGACGACACGATCGGTTGCACGGTCAATAACAAGCCCTATGTAATACTCTTTTTTAATATCAACACCTTCTTCAATTAAAAGGCGTTTTACTTCTTTACCTTCTGGTCCTGTCTGATGAGTGACTAACGTTTTTCCGAGCAATTCTTCCGCATACGTACGGACTTCATCTAAACTTTTTGCAATTTTGACACCACCAGCTTTACCACGTCCGCCAGCATGAATTTGTGCTTTTACGACATATACGTTAGAATTAAGACTTTTTGCTGCTTCAACCGCTTCATCAGCAGAAAAAGCGACTTTACCGTTGGAAACAGCTACACCGTATTGTCGCAAAATGTCTTTTCCCTGATACTCATGGATGTTCATGTCTATTATCCTCCCATTCAATCTACTATTTAGCACACCATTGTTATTGTATATAAACAATCACTTCATTGTCCACTGTAACATAATATACTGAGAAATCAGACTTTATTGCCTTCTTTTCCTTCATCATCTTGTTTTTCTTTTTTCATTTTCTTTTTTTCTTTTTCTTCATGTGCTTTCTTTAACAAGTGAAAGGTTAAAAAATCTCGTTCAGACATCGTTTGGAATACCCCAAACTCTTCTGCAATTTCTTCATGATTTTGAATAATTGATTCTTTTTCTGATGATGTCAAAATAAAAACCTCCTTTAAGTCTGTGTCCAAAAAGGGTGGGTTCTAAGCGCAGAGCTTTTCAAAAAATGAAAACTTCACATGCATGGAAAAAGAACATTCATTCGTTATCTCGTACATAAGCAAAGTTTTTAACGAGAGACTGCGCCGTCGAATTTCCGTACCTTTTTGAACAATCTCTAAGTGACAACCTTATTTCATTGTTGCCATTTCGGAGGTGTTTCTTTCATTGATTTAGTTTATTTCTTTTTCTATTTTATAGATAAAAGCAAAAATTTCTGAAACGACTTCATAAAGTTCTTCAGGAATCGTGTCATTAATTTCAAGCTCACTTAATAGCCGCACGAGCGTCGGATCTTCTTGAATCGGAATATTATGTTCTTTCGCAAGTTGGATAATTTCATCTGCAATCTCCCCACTCCCTTTTGCAATAACCTTTGGGGCTGACTGTTCTAATTCATCGTATGTCAGGGCCGCTGCTTGTTTCATTCGATTGTCAATTTTTTCGCTCATATTTTAATATCTACCCCTTCATAGCGACTCATCGGCTGAAATGAAATTGAATGGACATCTCCTTTTAATTTTTTTGTTGTCGTTTCATTTATCCACTTCAATGAAGATAATGTGTAGTGATTACGTTCAAGCTGATGTCTTAACATTAAAATAAATGGCTCCAACGTTTGGTTTGAGATATGATTTTCGTTATAGACATGGATGGCGATAACTCGATTTTGAATATGGACGTCGACAATCGTTTCACGCAACTTTCTAAGGTTTAAGTAAAACAAAATTCGACAAAAGTCGGAATCGATTTCACCTTTTTTACTTTTTCCTTGAAATTGTATTAATGCGTCGTCGTTTCCAATTTGCTTGGGTAGTGGAAATTGCATCAAAAATTGGAGTATTTGATCATCATGTTTCATAAGTAGCTGTTGACCCGTTAATCGTTGAATCGTATCTTGAACAAGTTGCTTCGTTTGCATAGGGATCTCTTCCTTTACCAATGCCAATAAAATGGGCTTTAATTCTTGATGATGTTGGTTTAATTCTTGAATTGGCAATTGATTTTTGAAAAGTTTTACGACCGCTTTTTCATGTTGTAATCCAAAGCTTGACAACATTTCTTTTAACGGTAAGGACACCGTTTCAAAACGTTGTGTCCCTGACTGTTCACTTTCGATTCTAAAAGATGATGTCCATTTATTCATAATATGAATCAATTGTTCGTTTAATTGCTTAATATGAATGGGTAAGCCACGTTGAGTTTGAATTGCACTCGTTATTTGCTGCAGTTGTGTAAGCATTGGCTTATCCGCAGTAATAAAACGATGAATTGCCTGAAAGATTTGCGCATTAACTGGGAACTTACGTTCCAACATTATGTTTAAAACTTCGAGTCCGTGTTCAATCGTCGTCGTTTGCATAAACGATGAGACAGTTTGTACGAATGACTTAGTAAACGGAATTCCCGCTTTTTGCATATGTGAAACTAATGCAATGTTTGTACGGGTTGAGGGTAGTTCGAGTTGTCGCAATAAATGTTGAACGTTTTTTTCATTTTGTATCGTTCCTTTTGGAGCGTGTAAAGAAGGTAACACTTGTAAAGTCGGTGTGTCACCTTTTTTTTTAACGACAAACCAATACTCTTGCCCAGATTGCAATGACGCTTCTAATTTTGCTACGATCGGTGAACGAGAAATTTCAATCACAGCGAGGTCGTCTCGCATTAGCTTTAACACCGTGCCATGAAAAATTTGCCCTTCACGAAATAAGGGCATTTTCCGATTTTGTACGTCTAACGCATTAAACCTGAGTTGGGCTAAAATTGTATTCAATGCGACTCACTCCATTTATTACTTGCTAGTTCTGAAACAGGTGAGAATGAATACCGATGTGCACGTGTTGGTCCGTATTTTTTAAGCGCAATTAAATGTTCTCTCGTTCCATAACCAACATTACGATCAAAACCGTACTCTGGGTATTGCTCGGCTAATTGTTTCATCATCTCATCTCTTTTTACTTTTGCAACGATTGAAGCAGCAGCAATTGAAACACTTTTTTGATCACCGCGAATAACAGACGTTTGCGGAATTGGCAAAGGCAATGTCATCGCATCAATGAGTAAGTGATCGATAGATGGTGAACAAGAAATAATTGCTTTTCGCATCGCAATTTTTGTCGCTTCATAGATGTTATATTGATCGATTTCGTCTGGTCCAACCATCCCAAATCCGACTTGTCCTTTCTCTGTAATAAGCTTGTACAATTGTTCTCGTTTATTCGCACCCATTTTTTTTGAATCATACAGCCCTAATATTGGCTCATCTGGCAAAATAACAGCTGCTGCGACGACAGGTCCTGCAAGACACCCTCTGCCAACTTCATCGACTCCAGCAATGAACCGTTTTCCTTCCTCTGCCAACCTTATTTCATATTCAGACATTTGTATGTACAAGTCGTGTAACTTTTTTTGTTGTTCTCTTTCTTTCAATATTTTGTTAAGAAGTTGCTGCACGCCTTTTCGCTCATCGTTTTGCAATTCGGTTAGCCATTTTTCAGATGGCAAATTTCTCACTACCTGTTCAATTTCTTTTATCGACATATTAGAAAAATTCATTAGAAATCCCCTGGATTTTCTAACGTAATCGATCCTAGCTTTAATGAGCGAAATTCACGCAACAGCATTTCTGCAGTCCGATCATAGTCAACATGTCCGCCAGTCATGAGAAAACCTCGTTTCATCGCAATGGCATCAAACAATGCGAGCGTATCGTCAGGAAGTTCCAGCAACCGATACCTTTCTTGCACTCGTTCAGGATAGTGAATGTGTAAATGTTTGAGTAAAAACAGTGCAACATCTTGAAAATCTAATAGATCATCTTTAATCGCACCTGTCGCTGCTAAACAGTAACCCGTACGCTCATCTTCAAATTTCGGCCATAAAATTCCTGGGGTATCTAAAAGTTCTAATTCTTTTCCTACCTTAATCCATTGCTGTTGTTTCGTAATTCCTGGCCTGTCACCGGTTTTCGCAATTTTTCGATTTGCAAGGCGATTAATGAGTGTAGATTTTCCGACATTTGGAATTCCGACAATTAACGCTCGAATCGCTCGAGGCTTTATACCTTTCGAGATCATGTTGGCAAATTTGTCTTTTACTAATTGTTTCGCTTCTGTTTTTATTGCTAAAACGCCTTGTCCTGTTTGAGAGTTTATTTGCAGGGTCGAAATGGACTGATCAGCAAAATACGATTGCCATTGTTTCGTCATGTTAGGATCAGCCATGTCGCTTTTATTTAAAAGTAAGAGACGGGGCTTGTCCAAAACAATCTCGTCAATCATCGGATTTCGAGAAGAAATCGGAATTCGTGCATCAACAAGTTCGAACACAATATCTATCAATTTCAACTTCTCGGTTATTTCTCTTCTTGCTTTTGCCATATGACCTGGAAACCATTGAATCGTCACAACATCCATCTCCTCCTCATCGTTATCTGTCAATTGGCAGTATAACAGTATAAAAAAAGGAGCTTGATCATCCAAGGCTCCTTCATCAGTTTCGCGATTAAATTATTAAATACGCAACAATTAACGAATTTCTTTAATTCGTGCCGCTTTTCCGCGCAAATCTCGTAAATAATAAAGTTTTGCACGACGCACTTTACCACGGCGCATAACTTCTAGCTTGGCAATTTTCGGTGAATGAACAGGGAATGTTCTTTCCACGCCAACGCCATAAGAAATTTTTCTAACTGTAAACGTTTCACTAATTCCAGTGCCACGCCGTTTAATGACGATACCTTCAAATATTTGAATACGTTCACGAGTTCCTTCCACGACCTTTACGTGAACTTTTACAGTATCTCCCGGTCGAAATGCAGGAAGATCAGTTTTTAATTGCTCTTTTGTAATTTCAGCTAGTTTATTACTCATTTCATACGCCCTCCTTCCACACAGATGTTCTTGTCATCCTTCAATGAAATCACAGCGGAACATCGTACTTACAAAGGCAGCGTTTCCGCACCTTTTCCATGATACAACAATCATCATAACATAGTGACAACTGCGTCGCAATAACTGATTAACGTTTTTTTTGTATAAGTTGATTCAAAAACTGTCGTTCATTTTCAGTTAAATGAACATCAGTTAATAGGTCGGGACGACGTTCAAACGTTCGGCGCAATGATTCTTTCCTTCGCCACTCTTCAATTTTTTTATGATTCCCAGAAAGAAGAACATCGGGAACTTGATGGCCTCTGAAGTCATATGGACGAGTATATTGTGGATGCTCAAGTAAACCGGTGCTGAATGAATCTTGCTCATAGGATTGTTTGTTACCTAAAATACCTGGAATAAGTCTTACAACACTATCAATAATGACCATGCTCGCAAGCTCTCCACCCGTCAATACGTAGTCACCGATTGATAGCTCATCTGTTACGACATGCTCACGAATGCGTTCATCAAATCCTTCATAGTGACCACAAAGAAAAATGAGATGCTTCTCTTCAGCGAGTTCTTCTGCTTTCTTTTGTGTGAAACGTTCTCCTTGTGGGGTCATAAGTAACACCCTAGCGTTTTCATCACTTTGTTTAAGAAGCGATCCAACCGCATCAAAAATCGGTTGTGGAGTAAGAACCATTCCCGCCCCTCCACCGTATGGATAATCGTCTACCTTTTGATGTTTATTTAATGAAAAGTCACGAAAATTAACAAGATTAAATTGTACAAGTGATTGTTCTTGAGCTCGTTTTAAAATCGATTCATTTAAAACACCTTCAAACATAGTTGGAAAGAGAGTAAGAATATCAATTTTCATTCTATCAAGCCTTCCATAATATGAATCGTCACACGTTTCTCTTTAACATTTACTTGTTTCACAACAGATTCTATATAAGGGATGTAATGAAGCTTACCGTTATCAGTAGCTTGTACAACCCATACATCATTCGCACCTGGGGATAAAATTTCTGTTATCTTCCCGATGAATTCCCCTTTTTCAGAAAAAACTTTACATCCAATAACTTCATAATAATAAAATTCACCATCATCTAATTCATGACGATTTAGCTGTTGTTCAGAAATTTTTAAAAGCCCGCCTTTTAATCGTTCTGCTTCTTCTACAGTATGTACCTCTTCAAAACGAACTAAATCGAACTGTTTATGTCTACGATAAGTGCGTACAGTAAGAGGCAACTGAATGTCGTTTTGTTTTGAGAAAAAGGTAAGTTGATTTCCTTGTTTGTAACGGGATTCTGGAAAGTCAGTCGTCGATATAATTCGTACTTCTCCCTTTATTCCGTGTGTATTTACAATTTTTCCAACATTAAACCAGCGCATTAGTGGCCTCCGTACAATTTATTCTCTTATTTCCAAAATAATGCCATCTTTCACAACGATTTCGGCAGGAACATCAATGTTGTTAACATGATCGCCAACGTTTATTTCGGATAAGATTTCAATTTCTTTTTCAATGACTTCTGTACCTAATGGCAAAAGCGCTAACTGTTCAATCTGAAAGTAAACGTTACGAATTTTTTCTTTTCGGCGCTCAATTTCTTCAGTAAATCGTGTTTTAATGAAAGGGTTATTTTTATTGTGACTATTTTTTAACGCTTTTCGTTTTTCAAAATCAAGTTGTTCACATTCCATTTCATACTGTTTTTTCTTTTTCTCAAACGAGTTAAGCAATTCTGTTTTGCTTTTTTCTGTCAATACTTGTTTTATGAGCGCTTGCCTGATCACTTTCACGCCGCCACCTCCAGTGAAAGTACTACTTCAAAATTACCTATTTGCTTCAAAGGCTAAAAAAGGCAAGGGGATAGCTCTACCCCATGCCTTTTTAAAAAATTTCCAACTGTATACGTTCCTTCCGAGTTGTTGCGGCTGCATTGACAACAGAACGAATCGCTTTTGCGATTCTTCCATGCCTTCCGATGACTTTCCCTTTATCTTCTGTATGAACAGTTAATGAGTACGTCACGAGCCCATCGTTTTCCTTTGCTGTCACACGCACGTCATTCGGATGGTCTACGAGTGGCGTTACAATTGCTTTAATCAGCTCTTCCATCTTCAACCCCACCTTAACAGTTGTCATAAGCTTACTTCTTAGCATACTTAGAGTTATGAAGCTTCTCCATTAAACCCGCTTTAGAGAAAAGTTTACGAACCGTATCAGACGGTTTTGCACCATTTAACATCCATTGTAATGCTTTTTCTTCATCAATTTTAACTTCTACGGGTTTTTTAACAGGGTTATAATACCCGATCTCTTCTATAAAACGACCGTCTCTTGGCGAACGGGAATCCGCAACAACTAAACGGTAGAACGGAGCTTTTTTTGCACCGATACGCTTTAAACGAATTTTCACTGCCATCATTATCACCTCCAAAATTTATAATAATATCATTTTTGAATCTACTTGTAAAGGATTTTTTACATAAATGGAAATTGAAATCCACCTTTTTTCTTGCCTTTGCCTTTTTGCATTCCTGTCATTTGTTTCATCATTTTTTTCATTTCATCAAATTGTTTAATTAAACGGTTCACTTCTTGAAGCGGTCTGCCACTACCAGCAGCAATTCGTTTGCGCCTGCTCGCATTAATAATTTCAGGTGTCGTTTTCTCTTCGCTTGTCATCGATTGAATAATTGCCTCAACGTGCGCAAGTTGTTTTTCATCGACTTGAACATTTTTTAAACCTTTCATTTTGTTAGCACCAGGAATCATGGAAATCAGTTCATCAAGCGGTCCCATTTTTTTTACTTGACTAAGCTGCTCTAAAAAGTCGTCAAATGTAAATGAAGCTGTCCGCATCTTTTTTTCAAGCTCTTTCGCTTTCTGTTCATCGATGTTCGCTTGCGCTTTTTCAATTAATGTTAATACATCGCCCATCCCTAAAATGCGTGACGCCATTCTTTCTGGATGAAAGGCTTCAAGTTCATCTAACTTTTCACCTAAGCCGACAAATTTAATTGGAGTGTTTGCAACGGCACGAATTGAAAGTGCAGCACCACCGCGCGTGTCGCCGTCAAGTTTAGTTAAGACTACGCCCGTTAAATCAAGTTGTTCGTTAAAATTGCTCGCAACGTTGACTGCATCTTGACCTGTCATTGCATCAACGACGAGGAAAACTTCATCAGGATTAACCTCCGCTTTTACATCTGCAAGTTCTTGCATAAGTTCTTCGTCAATGTGCAATCTTCCTGCGGTGTCAATAATAACATAATCATGATGTTCTTCTTTCGCTTTTTCAATCGCTTGTTTCGCAATTTCAACTGGGCTTACATTGTCTCCTAACGAGAAAACGGGCATGTTCAGTTGTTTGCCTAGTGTTTTCAATTGATCGATCGCAGCAGGGCGATAAATATCAGCTGCAACGAGCAAAGGTTTACGATTAAATTTTTTCCGAAGATGGTTTGCAAGTTTTCCGGAAGTTGTCGTTTTCCCAGCACCTTGAAGTCCTACCATCATAATAACTGTAGGTGGACGAGTGGCGACTGCAATTTTACTTTGCTCTCCACCCATTAATTGCTTTAATTCATCGTGTACAATTTTGACGACTTGTTGGCCCGGTGTTAAGCTCGATAAAATTTCTTGGCCAACCGCTCGCTCCTTAACTCGTTTAATAAAATCTTTTACTACTTTAAAATTAACATCCGCTTCGAGTAAGGCAAGCCTTACTTCTCGCATCATCTCGTTAACGTCAGATTCGGTTAATTTACCTTTCCCGCGAATTTTTTGGAGCGTATTTTGCAGTCGGTCGGCTAAACCTTCAAATGCCATACGTTATGCCGCCTCCTAATCAAGTTTCTCAAGTTTCTTAATCACCTTTACTACATACTCTTTACTTTCTTCAAGCTCAACCGCATTATAAAGTTGTTGGAGCAAGTGTTGGCGATGTTTAAATTTTTCATACAATTTTAGCTTCTGCTCATATTCCTCTATAATCTGTTCCGTTCGCCTTATCGTGTCATACACAGCTTGCCGGCTAACATTAAATTCTTCTGCAATTTCACTTAACGAAAAATCATTTCTATAATAAAGTGACATATAATTTTGTTGCTTAGGTGTTAATAGAGGGTGATAAAAATCGTAAAGATCATTGATCCTAATGGTCTTTTCTAACATGATGGCACCCCTTGTTAAGCAAATAACCTTTACAGTCATATGTTACAGTGAAGGAAAACCATTGTCAAGGAAAAATCTTTACGACTCTTCTTCAATAAGATCTGAAAACAGACTGTACACAAAAGTATCTGCATCAAACTGTTGCAAGTCTTCCATTTGCTCACCTAATCCGATCAGTTTAACAGGGATATTTAACTCGTGTCGAATCGCTAAAACGATCCCACCTTTTGCTGTCCCATCGAGTTTCGTTAAAGCAATTCCAGTAACATTAGTCGCTTCGTTAAATACTTTTGCTTGGTTTAAAGCATTTTGGCCAGTCGTTGCATCGAGAACGAGCATAACTTCGTGCGGCGCATTAGGCACTTCGCGAGCGATCACTCTCCTCACCTTTTCCAACTCTTTCATTAAATTAACTTTGTTTTGCAATCTGCCCGCAGTATCACAGATCAAAACATCTGCTTTTTTTGAGCGTGCTGATTGAATCGCGTCAAAAATAACTGCAGCTGGATCAGAACCTTCTTGGTGCTTAATGACATCAGCGCCGACACGTTCACCCCATACTTCTAATTGCTCGATGGCTCCCGCCCTAAATGTATCGCCAGCGGCAAGGACAACTTTTTTACCTTCGTTAATAAACCGGTGTGCCAGTTTACCGATTGTCGTCGTTTTTCCGACTCCGTTCACCCCAACAACGAGAATAATCGTCATTTCCCCATTTTGAATATTCAAACTCGTATCACCGTTGTCTTTATTTAAAACTTCTGCGAGCTTTTCAGTAATGACTGATTTTAGATCATCTGGTTCTTGAATGTTTCTTTCTCGTGCTTCATCTTTTAAGATTTCGATAAGATCCATAACAGTTACAACACCGACATCGGCACTAATTAAAATCTCTTCGAGTTCTTCAAAAAACTCCTCATTCACCTTTCGATAGCGTTTAACAAGACCGTTCACTGCACCTGAAAATGATTGTCTTGTTTTCGTTAATCCTTGTTTAAATTTTTCGGTCACTGTATCTGTTTGTTTCGTAATTTTTTCTTTTATTCTTTTAAAAAAACTCATAAATTACTGCCTCCTTCTATATGTTTAAAAAATAAAAGTTAAAAACAGAATTACATGTTAAAATGTACATACTATACTTTTGAAAGGATGAAAAATATACATGAATTTAACTGTAAAAAATAGAGAAAATATCAAGTACATGATTGAAAAGATCGTCGTCAAATTACAACTTGTCAATGCTTCAGCTATTAAAGCTGAAGACTATCCTGTCGAGTGCTACGATGATCTTTACGACTTATATCAACTCGTTACAAAACAACCGCAATTCAGCATTAATGAAATGGAAGCGATCGCAGCCGAATTAGGCAGTCTTCGAAATCGAAAATAAAAGATAATCACATTTAAAACTTTTTATAGGCTACGTTCAAAAAGAGGACAACGAGAGGTAAAATTTGTACGATTACTTGTCATAACATGGCTAGTTCTTACTTATTTACAACGATGACATTTGCCTTGGACCGAGGAAGCTCGCTATGCTATGAAGCATGGACGAATAAGACTTGCGTTGGGTAAGCTGACTTCTTTAAGGTAAGATCGAGTCAACTAATATTTATTAAGTCTTGTGAATTAGTGCAAGTCGTGTGCGTCACAAACGACGTACTCGTATTTAGCTTTACGTACATAGCGCGATGCAAAATAATGAATAACCAAAAAACCTGCTAACTTAAGCCTGTGAGCCTCCAGATTTTTGAACATACTCTACAAGGATTTGTTTTTTTCTAAATGAAGCAGCGCTTTTTGGGCAGCTTCCTGCTCTGCTTCCTTTTTTGATTTACCTGCCCCTTGTCCAATTTTTATGCCCTCTAAAAAAACAGCTGAAACGAACTGTCGATTATGGGCAGGTCCTTTTTCACTAATAATTTTGTAATCAATCGCTCCCAAGTCTTTACTTTGAACACTTTCTTGAAGCTGGCTTTTAAAATCCATCGTATGCGAAAAAGCACCTTTGTCGATTTTAGGAAAAACATGCAGCTGTAAAAACCGGAGCACTTCGTCAAAGCCTTGATCTAAATATAGAGCGCCAATAAACGCTTCAAAGACATCAGCTAATAAGGAAGGGCGCTGCCTCCCGCCAGTCAATTCTTCTCCTTTTCCAAGCAAAATAAAGTCGTGAAAAGATAAATCCTTTGCAAATTGAAAAAGAGAAGGCTCACAGACGATCGCTGCACGTAATTTTGTCAATTCACCTTCACTCATTTTAGGATAATGACGATACAAAAATTGTGAGACCGCAAGTTCCAAAACAGCATCTCCTAAAAACTCTAACCGTTCATTGTCTACATTTGGCTTTTTATTACGATGCTCATTCACATAAGATGAATGTGTAAAAGCTTGGATCATTAAACGCTCATTCACAAACTTCGTTCCTATTGAATGTTGAAATGCACGAAACTCCTCCAGTTGTTCAAAACTTAACGGTTGACGTGTCCGTGATTCTTTACTTGTCGAACGTTTTTTCATGATTGCCTCCAAAGCAGTTTAAATCATAATACACGTTGTAAAAACTTAAAATATATATTTTCAACTTATTATCTACTCATATTTTAGAAAATCGCCAGAAATGACGACACTCTTAGTCGACTTCAAGCGCCACACACTGTGACGCTCTCGACACTCGCACGTCCTCTCCATCCTCAACAGAACGAGTGCTGGAAAACGATTTTCTAGTAGGGAGAGGGAGTCGTTTCTGGCGATTTCTAGGCTTTAATACAGCCTTGACACTGTTATTGATGGCTCTTTATGTATTCGACTACATCACCAACAGTTGCAATTTTTTCAGCATCTTCATCTGAAATTTCCATATCAAATTCGTCTTCAAGCTCCATGACTAATTCGACGACGTCAAGTGAGTCAGCACCTAAGTCATCTTTAAACGAAGCTTCAGGTTGAACTTTTGATTCTTCAACTCCTAAACGATCAACAATAATTTTCGAAACACGCTCGAGAATATCTGCCATGATCTCACCTCCCCTCAAGCCATTATAAGCAAAAATTACTGAAAGTAAAATCAATTTTACATAACCATTCCGCCATCGACATGAATCGTTTGTCCCGTCATATATTTACTTTCGTCCGAAGCTAAAAATGCAACGACATTGGCGATGTCTTCAGGTTGCCCAAACTCAGCTAACGGAATTTGCTTTAACATTTCTTCTTTCAATGAATCTGCAAGCTCATCTGTCATTTCAGTTTCGATAAATCCAGGAGCAATCGCATTAACGGTAATGCTTCGTGACGCTAATTCTTTTGCAGCCGACTTCGTAAGCCCAATAACACCGGCTTTTGCGGCTACGTAATTTGCTTGACCAGGATTTCCTGACACTCCTACGATTGATGAAATATTAATAATTCTTCCTTTACGTTGCTTCATCATTTGGCGCGTGACTGCTTTTGTGCAATTAAACACACCTTTTAAGTTCGTACTAATGACATCGTCCCAATCCGCTTCTTTCATACGCATAATTAAATTATCTCTCGTTATTCCTGCATTATTTACTAAAATATCAAGCGCTCCGAACATTTCAATCACTTGTTTTACCATTTGCTGTACTTCTTCTCCATTAGCAACGTTTGCTTTAATCGCAAAAGCATCCCCGCCACTTTGCTTAATCATGTTGACGGTCTCGCTAGCGGCATCTTCACGCCCAGCGTAATTAACTGCTACTTTTGCTCCTTTTTCAGCAAGTTTCAAGGCAATTGCACGACCAATTCCACGTGAAGCACCCGTCACGAGCGCTACTTTATTTTTAAGCATCATTCGTTCCCCCTTTTACACTCAGATACGAGCTTCATTAAGCTATCTTTATCCGATACAGCATATGTCTTTACATTGCGATCCACTTTCCGGACTAAACCCGACAGTACGGTTCCAGGTCCAATTTCAACAAATGTCTCAACATCCAATTCAAGCAGTTTTTTAACCGTATCTTCCCATAGCACAGGTGAATAAATTTGTTTGATTAGCTTTTCTTTAATATCATCTGCCATCGTCATTTCTGCTGCTGTTACATTTGCAATGACTGGGACTTTAGCATTTTCGATCGTTATTTCGTCAAGCACTGCTTTTAATCTGTCAGCTGCTGGTTTCATTAACTCCGAGTGAAATGGACCACTCACTTCAAGTGGGATCGCTCTTCTCGCACCATTATCTTTTGCGAGCTGTGTCGCTTTCGAAACACCAGATGCAGTACCTGAAATTGCAATTTGTCCAGGGCAATTTAAATTCGCAAGTTGCACGAGATCCCCATTGGCTGTCACTTCCTTCGTCACTTGTTCAAGTGCACCTCGATCCATTCCAAGGATAGCTGCCATTGCACCTTCTCCCGATGGAACAGCCTCTTCCATATATAAACCGCGTTTCCGAACCGTATAGACGGCATCTTCAAAACTTATCGCCTCCGCAGCGACTAAAGCAGAATATTCCCCTAAGCTATGCCCTGCAACATAATCTGCGGTAATACCGTGCTCTTTTAATGCCGCTAAAATCGCAATGCTTGTCGTCAAAAGTGCAGGTTGTGTATTTTCAGTTTTTTTCAGTTTTTCCGCTGGACCAGAAAAAATCACATCAGTAAGCGGAAATTGTAATCGCTTATCAGCCGACTCAAAAATTTGTTTGCTACTCTCATATCGTTCTGCTAACTCTAAGCCCATCCCTACTTTTTGGGAGCCTTGACCTGGAAATATAAACGCGATTTTACCCATCCTAATCACTCCAACTCGTCTAAATTTAATTCCTTTATTTTTTCTTTCACTTGCAAAATAATATTTCTTTCAACCATTTCTTTCGTTTGGCGAATCGTATGAAGAATCGCTGTTTCATTCGAAGATCCATGCGCTTTAACGACGGGAGCTTTTAAACCAAACAATGCTGCTCCGCCATACTCCGAGTAATCCATTTTTTGTTTAATCCCTAACAAACTACGTTTTAAAAACAGAGCAGCGATTTTCGCAACAAAAGAACTCGTTAACTCCGATTTTAAAAGGGAAAGTAAACTTGCTCCTGTTCCTTCTAATGTTTTTAAAACTAAATTTCCAGAAAAACCATCAGCAATGACAACATCAGCGACACCATTAAGCAGATCTCTCGCTTCAATATTTCCAACAAAATGAATCGGGGCAGTTTTTAACAAGTCAAACGTTGCTTTACTAAGTTCATTTCCTTTCCCTTCTTCTGTCCCTACATTTAAAAGTCCGATTTTAGGTGAGTCAATTTTGCGTACTTGCTCAATATAAATCGAACCCATAATTGCATAATGAAGAAGGTGAATCGGTTTTGCATCCATGTTTGCACCCGCATCTAGCAGAAGAAAACCTTTTCCATCCAGAGTCGGAAGCGTTGGCGCTAATGCAGGACGATCGATCCCTTGAAGTCGACCAACACGAAACAAACCCGTTGCCATAAGAGCTCCTGTGTTTCCAGCCGAAATACAAGCGTCTGCTCTTCCTTCTCTCACTTCTGTTGCTGCTAAGACCATTGAAGCATTTTTTTTCCTGCGAACCGCACGAACCGGTTCATCATCGGGCTCAATCACTTCTTCTGTATGTAAAATGGAAATCCTTTCGTCATTTGAAATATAAGGCTTAATCTTGTTTTCGTCTCCAACTAACGTAAAGCTAATTTCCGGGAATGTTTTAATTGCAGCCAATACACCTAAAATCGGAGCTTTTGGTGCATGGTCCCCCCCCATTACATCAATCGCTATTCTCACAAAAACTTCATCCTTCCTGCAGCACCTGTTCTTTACGAAACATGACAAACTCTCCTGAAAATACACGTTCTTGATCTACATAACTATTTACCTCGACGATCGTACGAGCTTTGCTTTTCTTGATCACTTTCGCTTTTGCAACGACTCGTTCACCTTCTGTTACTTGTCTCGTAAACCGAATATTTGCTTTTGCGGTCAATGCAAGTTCATCATCAATAACAGCAACCGCTAAAGAATTGGCTTGTGCAAACAAATGATGTCCTCTAGCAATTTTCGTACGTGAAAAGACATGTTCACGCTTAAATTCTAAAATAGAGATCGCACTTTTATCGAGTTGCAAATCTATAATTTCTCCGATTACTTCTTCAATTGGCAACGATTTTACTTTATCAAAATGTTGAACGGCTACATGCTTAATACGCTCTCGTACTTCGGGAATCGCAAGTTCCAAACGATCTAAGCGAATCGTTTGAATGCTAACTCCAAATTTATCTGCTAATTCTTCATCCGTTATAAAAGGAGTTTCAGAGATTGTCAATTGAAGCTGCTTTTGCCGTTCTTTCTTATTTAATTTCATGTATACTAACCACCCGAATATTCGATAACTAACAAATTATGACTAGGTACTAATAGCAATATATAATAAAAAAAACGTTTAATCAATTGTTAGTCAAGTTTTTTTCCTTTAAAAAAACTTTCGTTCGTTACTGCATTTCTCAAATGCTCAAATTCAGAGCTTGTCCAAAACACATTAGATTGAATCATGTCTTTCGCATCATTGCGTGCAACTTCAAGTGCCCGATAATCATGCACGAGATCGGCAAGTTTAAATTGCGGAATACCACTTTGTTTATGACCAAAAAAGTCACCCGGTCCGCGGAGCTCTAAATCTTTTTCTGACAATAAAAATCCATCATTCGTTTCCGTCATTATACGCATTCTTTCTTTCCCATCTTCACTTTTCGGATCAGCGACTAAAATACAATAAGATTGACTCGATCCCCTTCCAACACGACCGCGTAATTGATGTAATTGGGCTAAACCGAACCGTTCCGCATCGTTAATCACCATAACAGTTGCATTCGGAACATTAACACCAACTTCAACTACCGTCGTTGAAACGAGAATTTGAATGTTGTTTTTACTAAAAGCTCGCATCACCTTATCTTTTTCTTCGTTAGACAACCGACCATGAAGAAGACCGATCGCAAAATGAGGGAACTGTTGAACGAGTTCACTATGAACATCAATTGCATTTTGAACATCAAGCTTATCTGACTCTTCAATCAGTGGACAAATCACATACGCTTGTCGCTTATTCATCACTTCTTTCGAAAGAAAACGATACACACGTTCGATATCATGACTTTTTACCCAATATGTTTCAACTTGTTTACGACCTACAGGCATTTCATTTATCATTGATACGTCCATATCTCCGAAAGCTGTTATGGCTAGCGTTCGCGGTATTGGAGTCGCCGTCATAAATAAAACATCAGGGTGTAGCCCTTTGTCTTTTAACACTCGTCTTTGGTTCACGCCGAATCGATGTTGTTCATCCGTGATGACTAAACCTAACTTATGAAATTGAACATCGTCTTGAATAAGTGAATGTGTTCCAATTACAATTTGAATATCACCCGCTTCAAGACCTTGTAAAATCGCTTCACGCTGCTTTCCTTTCACTGAACTCGTAAGGAGTGCGATTGACACATTCGTATGAGTTAACAGTTCTTGAATTGACTGTGCATGTTGTTCAGCTAATATTTCTGTCGGAACCATTAATGCACCTTGAAAATTAGATAACACTGTTGCATAAAGTGCGATTGTAGCAATCACTGTTTTTCCAGAGCCGACATCACCTTGTAATAGGCGATTCATTTGATAGGGAGATTGTAAGTCTTCGATAATTTCGGCTAATACGTTCTGTTGTGCTGATGTTAACTGAAAAGGTAATGCGTTTACTAAGTCATACAGTTTATCTTCAGGAAACTGCTTTTTCGTCCCCTTACCTTTCTCACGTTCAAACCTACGAAAAGCATGCATTTTTAATTGAAACGAAAGCAATTCTTCGTAGACGAGTCTTCTTCTCGCTTGTTTTAAGTCAAACTCATTTTTTGGAAAATGAATCGCTCTTAGAGCTTCTTTTTTCGTATACAACTTATATGTTTCTCGAATCTGTAATGGCAATGCCTCTTCAATTTCATTCGCATATCGGCTAAGTGCTTCGTAGACAAACTTTCGAAACTGTTTTTGATAAATTCCTTCTTTTAATGAATACACTCCTTCAATAGCCCGACTCCCTGAAAAAGACCCCAATTGAATTTTATCAACAGTTACCGAAGCGCGGTGCTGGTCCCATTTCCCAGTTATCGTTACGACTTTTCCTAATGTTAAACTTTTTTGCAAAAATGCTCGATTAAAAAAAACTGCTGTAATGAGAATTCGACCGATTAGTATTCGGACTGAGAGCTTTGATTTTTTCCCTCCATAATAGCGGACGGACGGGATGCTGTGTACTTTGCCTTCAATGGTGATCGTGTCGCCATGCTGAACTTGCTCTAGATTAGCTAATTCATAACTATCGTAGCGATATGGGTAATATTCAAGCAAATCTTTAATTGTAAAAATGTTGAGGGAGTTTAATTTTTCTTCCATTGTTTGTCCTATTCCATTAATTGTATGAATCATTTTTGTTAACTCCATGTTCATCCCCCATATTCATTAGAAAAATTCCTACCCGTTTTAACAGGTAGGAATGAAAATAATATATGATTATTCAACTGCTACAATAAACGAGTAGACAGGTTGATTTCCATTATGGATTTCATATTCAACATGTGGGAAGTCAGCTTCTAAAAGTGCTTCAATCTGTTCAATTTGTTCCTCATCAATATACTCTCCATAAATAATCGTTATAAGTTCACTATCATGATCAATCATTTGTTTTAGCAACTTTTGCAATGCTTTATCACTTTCCGACGATGTTGAAATAATTTGCCCTTCAAAAATACTTAAGTAATCATCTTTATGAATGGTTACCCCATTCACGACTGAATCTCTAACCGCATACGTAACTTGTCCAGATTTTACATCGTTTATGGCAGCTTTCATTTCTTTTTCATTTATTTCAACATCACGTTCTTGATTGAATACGAATAATGCCGCCATCCCTTGAGGTATCGTTTTCGTTGGAATAACAATCACGCGATTTTCCGAAACGTTTGCTGCTTGCTCAGCAGCCATTACAATATTACCGTTGTTTGGAAGAACGAAAACTGTTTCAGCATTTACTTTCTTAATCGCTGAAAGTACGTCTTCCGTACTCGGATTCATCGTTTGTCCACCATGAATCACTTCTGATGCACCTAAACTTTCAAATAGTTCGATTAATCCTTCACCGGCGGCAACAGTAACGATTCCAACTTGCTCGTTCATTTTATTTTCGTCGTTTACAATTTGATGATGTTGTTCACGCATATTTTCAATTTTTATGTTTAATAACTCACCATATTTTTGAGAATATGTCATAACATCGCCGGGATATTCACTATGAATGTGGATCTTTACTAACTCTTCATCTGAAACAACGAGTAATGAGTCTCCATATTTGCTTAATTCGTGTCGAAACTCATCTTCATGAAAACGAACCGAATCTACTAATTTAATCATAAATTCTGTACAATATCCATTTATGATTTCATCAGCAGAAATGTGTGACTGCACACTTTTATGATGCTCAGCTCGAATCATTTCTTCCATGCTCGGTTCGTGAGTATTCACTTCGTCTAACGTTTTACCTTCAAGAGTTGCTAAAAAAGCTTCATAAATGACGACGAGCCCTTGTCCACCAGAGTCAACTACACCTACTTCCTTCAAGACGGGAAGTAAATTTGGTGTCCGGTATAAAGAAGCTTTTGCTTCTTTTACGGTTTCATTCATTACTTCAACTATATTGTTCGTTGATTTAGCGACTTGTTCAGCTTTACTTGCAGCATCTTTCGCAACTGTTAAAATTGTACCTTCAACAGGCTTCATTACCGCTTTGTAGGCTGTCTCTACCCCTTTCCCAAGTGCAGCAGCAAATTCGATTGCATTCAGCTCACGTTTTGCTTCTGTCGCTTTTGCGAATCCGCGAAACAGCTGGGAAAGGATAACGCCTGAGTTTCCTCGCGCCCCCATTAACAACCCCTTTGACAAATGATACGTCATCGCATCTATTTTTTCAGACGTTACTTTTTTAATTTCATTTGCACCCGAAGAAAATGTAAGGTGCATATTTGTACCTGTGTCTCCATCTGGCACAGGAAAAACATTTAAAGCATCAACTTTATCTTTGTTGTTTGCCAAATGAATTGCTGCTTGCAATATCATCTGTTTAAATACTTGTCCATCCAGTTTCTCCATATCCAATTGCCTTTTTCCTCCTAACGCAGTTACTCTGTCGTTACACGAACACCTTGGACAAAGATATTAACAGAATCAACTGCAAGCCCAAGCATTTTATCTAACTGGTACTTAACGGTTGACTGTACGTTATGTGCAACTTCAGAAATTTTTGTTCCGTAACTAACGATAATATACATATCGATATTTACACTATTTTCTTCGATTCGAACGACGATCCCTTTGCTAAAATTATCTCTCCCTAGTAATTCAGTAATACCATCTTTTAATTGCTTCTGTGAAGCCATACCGACAATTCCATAACAATCAATTGCTGCACCTCCAGCGATTGCAGCAATCACTTCTTTTGTTATGTCAATTTGTCCGTAATTTGTTTTTATTTCAATTGACATCGATATCCTCCTTTGAACGAGCGTGTCAAAACTTTCTTCCCGTATTTTACTATACTTAAAAGGATCTTAACAACTTTCTTTCAAAAACATCATTTGCAAACTCGTTTAAGAAGTGGTATGATTTTTCAGTATACATCGTACGTAAGGAGGTTTGAAACGTGGCAAAATGTGCAATTACTGGACGGAAAACATCTTTTGGAAATAAACGTTCTCACGCTTTAAATGCTACAAGACGCAAATGGGGAGCTAATCTTCAACGTGCTAGAATTATGGTTGACGGAAAACCAAAACGTGTTTGGGTTTCTGCAAGAGCACTTAAATCAGGAAAAGTAGAAAGAGTCTAATTGTAAAAGACGAAAAAGCACCTAAATAAGGGTGCTTTTCTTGTCAGTTCTTTTTTATTGCCCCAAGTATCGCGCGAATAAAACCCCCAAGAAACCTCGGAAGTTTAATGGTGTAAAATTTCATCGTACCCCTCCTTAAAAGGTGCCTTTCAATCAAATAAAATCTTAAAAAGTTCGCAAACTTTTTGAACAACCACTTATAGAAATGAGTTCATTAATAAATATACTCATCAGATGAAAAATAGTACCGAAAGATTTAGCTTTTTATTAGTTTTATGCTCATTAAGGAGGAATAGAATGAAATTCTAGATTTTTTCATCATTCATCATTACGAATTTGTTGAATTGCTAGCTTTCGGTCCGATTGACTAAAAATTGCTGAACCTGCAACAAGAACGGTAGCCCCCGCTTCGATGCAAATTTTTGCTGTTTCTGGATTAATACCGCCATCCACTTCAATTTCAACGGAGACATTTTTTTCATGTATAAGCTGAGCCAATTGTTTAATTTTTGGAACGACTGAAGAAATAAACGATTGTCCTCCAAAACCTGGATTAACTGTCATGAGTAAAACTAAATCAACCTCTTCAATTATATGCTCAAGTGCGGAAATCGGTGTTGCTGGATTTAACACAACACCCGCTTTCACATTCAATTGTTTTATTGATTGAATTGTTCGATGTAAATGTTTGCACGCTTCAACGTGAACTGAAATAATATCAGCACCCGCCCGTGCAAAGTCTGCAATATAAACGTCAGGATTGTCAATCATAAGATGAACATCAAGTGGAAGCTTTGTAATTGGTCGAACGGAGTCAACGACTAGTGGTCCGATCGTAATGTTTGGAACGAAATGACCGTCCATTACGTCAATGTGGATGTAGTCTGCGCCCCCGTGCTCTACTTCTTTTATTTCTTCTCCAAGTTTTGCAAAATCTGCTGCTAAAATCGATGGTGCGACCTTAATCACAATTAATATCTCCTTTTAGTTTCTTTCACTTCATTAAAAAATTGTACGTAATGGTTGTACCGACTCTCTGCGATCTCTCCACTTTTAAGCGCGTCTTTCACTGCACAGTGTGGTTCGGCTAAGTGAGTACAACCTCTAAATTTACATTTTTCTCGACGTTGTTTCATTTCTGGAAAATATAAAGATAAATCTTCTTCATTAAAGTGACTTAAATCTAAAGAACTAAACCCGGGCGTATCCGCAACTAAACCACCAGCGATCGGAAGAAGTTCAACATGCCTAGTCGTATGCTTACCTCTTCCTAAATGCGTTGAAATTTCATTCGTTGCAATTTGTAATGAAGTATCTAATCCATTAAGCAATGATGACTTTCCGACACCTGACTGACCAGCAACAACGGTTATTTTATCTTTTAAATACGCCTTTAGAGGAGCATAGTTTTCCTGTTCAACGATTGAAAGAAAAAAGATGGGATAACTTAGCGAACGATAAAGGCTTGCCACATCAAATAATCGTTCTCGTTCAGTTGCTGTTAGTAAATCCATTTTTGTAAAACAAATAATGGCTTCGATTTCGTTCGCTTCGATATGGACTAAAAACTTGTCAAGTAATTGCAAACTTAAATCAGGTTCTTTTACCGAAAAAACGACGAGTGCTTGTTCAACGTTTGCAATCGGAGGACGAACGAGTTCATTTTTTCGTGGGAGCAATTCAATAATATACCCATCTGTTCCATTGTCCGCCTCAAACTTTACAAGATCTCCGACGAGTGGAGTGATTTTGCGCTTACGAAAAACACCGCGTGCACGACATTGATAAACGACATCTTCTGACAAAACGTAATAAAAACCACTTATTGATTTAATGATTTTCCCTTCGGCAAGCAAGCCAATCACTCCATATTTTGAACTTCTCGATACGTATATGTTTTATTTTTATGCTCTTTTCCATTAATGTAAATCTGAAACGAAGCCGTTCCATGTGGAGCGATAGTTAGCGGAAATGTATACGTTTTTGTATTTGATGCACGTTCTTGAACTGCAACGCCATTTTTCGTCGTTGCATCTTGGTAACGAATGATAATCTCAGAGTCTTCATGAATCTCTATTGGTTGAGATACTTCAAACGTTAATGGCTGTTCTTTTGTTGACGGGTCCTCACCTTTTGAAATTACAAGTTTTACAGTACTACCTTTTTTTACTTCAACAAATGGCTCTGGCGCTTGAGAGATGACATGATTTTTATCTACTTTGTCCGAATATTGCTCGGAAATGTCCACCTTTAAACCTTTATCTTTTAAATAAGATTCTGCAGCCTTTTTTGTCATGCCAATTAAGTTATCGATTGTAACAGTCTGAATTCCGTTACTATATTTTAAAATGAGCGTCGTTTCTTCAATGACGACTTCTTCTCCTTCTTCAGGCGTTTGTTCAAGAATCGTGCCCGCAGGCTCATCTGACTTCACTTCAATCCATTCAACATCTTCAAAATCTAAATTGCTAATTAGTCGTTCAACGTTATTTTTCGACATGCCGACATAATTTTCAATCACTTTCTTTTCTTTACCAACACTGACAACGATTGTTACTTCACTACGTTCTTTTACCATCGAATCCGGTGACGGACTTTGGCGTATGATTCGATCTTCTTCAACCTCATTGCTATGTTCTTCTTCTTTAACCGGAACTAAATTACGATCTTGCAATTCTTTGACAGCTTCTTCATACGTCAATCCCGTCACATCAGGTACTGTTACATCTTTCGCGTTAAATAAGCTGGCGATCGTTACAGCCGTTATAACCCCTAAACTTAAAATAATTAACGCAATTATGATAAAAAAACGTCTGCGCTTTTTCTTTTTCTTGTCTTTTTTAGGCTTTTCTTCTTCTGGAGCTTGTTTCGGTAGTTGTTCTTTAATTGGTGTAACAGGTGCAAGCACTTTCGTTTCTTCATCATCGAAATGTTGATGCAAGTTTTGATGCTCAACGGTTGGCTCTAATGCGATCGAGATATCTGATTGCAATTGAGCGACATTGTCATAGCGTTGTTTCGGTTCTTTCGCCATAGCCTTATTAATGATATGCTCGACACTTTGCGGTATTTGATCGTTAAGTAACCGCGGTGATGTATAGTCTTCTTGCAAATGCTTTAAAGCAACTGTTACCGGGGACTCACCGCTAAATGGAACGATTCCAGTCACCATTTCATAAAGAACTACACCTAAAGAATAAATGTCTGATTTCTCAGTTGAAATGCTTCCTTTTGCTTGTTCAGGTGACAAATAATGGACAGAACCTAACACCGACTTCGTATGTGTAATCGTAGCGGATGTCATCGCCATTGCAATACCAAAATCCGTTACTTTTACTTGACCACTGTCGGTAATCAATATGTTATGTGGTTTTATATCGCGGTGAATAATATGGTTATCATGAGCATGACGGATCGCGGATAATATTTTGGTGAAAATAGATAGTGCTTCTTCAATGGCCAATGGTGCGGCCTCACGTATGTATTCTTTTAACGTTTTCCCTTTTACATATTCCATGACGATGTAGTAAACTTGTTCTTCTTCTCCAACATCATAAATGTTAACGATATTCGGGTGTGACAAGCTTGTTGCCGATTCTGCTTCACGGCGAAACCGCAATATGAATTCATCGTCATTTGAAAATTCTGATCGAAGTACTTTAACCGCCACCGTTCGATCTAAAATTAAATCCTCCGCACGGTAGACGATAGCCATTCCGCCTTCCCCAATCACTTCAAGAAGCTTGTACCGTTCATTTAAGCGTTTATTTATCATGAGGACTCACCTTTTTTACCGAAAGCCACATGCTTAAGTAATATAAGCGTTATATTATCTTCCCCGCCAGCAGCATTTGCCATCGCAATTAATTCATCAGCTTGCTTCTCTAGCGATTCGGATGAGCGAATCGTTTGCTCTAGCTCTCGTTCATCAACTTTATTCGTTAAACCATCTGAACAGAGTAATAAATAATCATTCTCCTCCCAATCTAACGAACGAATATCGATCGTAACGTTCTCTTCTGTACCTAATGCTCGAAGTAAAATATGTTTACGTGGATGGTGTTCCGCTTCTTCTTTTGTAATTTGACCATTTTTTACGAGTTCATTTACGAGTGAATGATCTTCTGTTAACAATGAAAAACCGCTTTCGTTTAGTAAATAAATTCGGCTATCACCGATATGAGCAAATGTTACATTGGAATCAGTACAAATAACGGCCACGATCGTTGTACCCATACCTGAATACTCAGGGTTAGATTTTGAGAAATTAAATAATTTCGTATTCGCTTCTGTGATCGTGTTATTCAACCATTGCTCTGCTTCGGATGGTGTTAGATCATTCGTTACTTTCTGCCACTCTTCTTCTAAAAATGAAACTGCCATCTCGCTAGCTATCTCACCCGCTTGATGTCCACCCATTCCGTCTGCTACGACAGCTAACAAGCGATTGCCATTCCAAAAAAAGCCCCCGTAATCTTCATTAAGCGTCCGTATTTTACCTGTATCGGTTCGAAAAACCGCCGCCATCTTTTTCACCTCTTCTTCTTGCCAACTCCTACCTAATCATCCAGCATACACTTTAATTTTTCCGCAATGCTGCGATATAGAAACCATCGCTTTGAAAATAGTGGGGAAGAATTTGAACTTCACCCCGTTCGACTTCACAATAGGATAACAATTTTTCAGGGAGTCTTTCACATAGACGTTCATCCCGAGAAAAATCCACGTGTGTTTCTAAAAATGAATCGATGATTTGTTCATTTTCACGTGCTTCGATTGTACACGTGCTATAGATGAGTGTGCCGCCTTTTTTAAGCAAAGGAGCAACCGAATGAAGAATTTCTTTTTGAATGCTCGACATGTGACCGACATCCTGCTCACTTTTTGTCCATTTTATATCAGGCTTACGTCGCAAAACTCCGAACCCAGTACACGGTGCATCTACAAGTATGCGATCAAACGATTCGTTCAAAAAGTTCTGCTGTGCTTCCCTTGCATCTACTACTTTTGTTTTCACGCTCGATATCTGTAACCTTTCAATCTGTTGTTCAATGAGATTTACTTTATGTTCGTAAATATCTAAGGCGATAATTTCTCCTTCATCATTCATTAATTCGGCTAAATGTGTCGTTTTCCCTCCAGGTGCAGCACAACAATCAAGAACAGTTTCTCCTTTTTGAGGATCCACTGCCCGTCCAACGAGCATAGAGCTTTCATCTTGAACAGTGACGAGTCCTTGTTTAAAGACGTCTGTTGCAAAAAGATTCCCATGCTTCACTTCAATTGCTTCAATGGAGAGGTTGCCTTTTTGTGCAATTACACCTTCCATTTCTAACCGTTCAATTACTTCCGAAACTGACGTTTTACTGACATTCACTCGGGCAGTCACGGGGGCTCGCTCTAAGTTTGCTTTGCAAATCTTGATCGTAGTCTCAATGCCATATTGCTTAATCCATTGTGCCACAAGCCATGTTGGGTGGCTATACATTACAGATAGCTGTTCCACATGATTTTGAATCGAATTGAATTCAGGTAACCCTTTTCTTTGCACATTTCGTAAAATCCCGTTCACTATACTAGCTAATCCGCGATGTCCTTTCTTTTTCGCAATTTGTACCGCCTCATAAATAATGGCACGATCAGGAATCCGTTCTAAATAAACCATTTGGTAAAGTGACATTCGTAATAATGTGAGCACCCATTCATCTTTCTTCTTTATTTTTTTCATTAAATATTGTCTTAAAAAGAAGTCCAGTGTTTTTTTTCGTTGAACAGTCCCATACACAATTTCAGTGAATAGCCCTGCATCCTTCTCATTTATAATTCCTTGTTTCATCACACTATTTACTAATAAATTACTGTATGCTTCTTCATTTTCAATTTTGAGCAACGCTTCGAACGCAACTTCACGAACGTTTTTAGTCTTCATTTAATCTCCTAATTTTTCTCCGATTCTCATTTTTTTTCCTTGTAAAAATTGTTCAGCTGTCATTCGTTTTTTACCTGAAGGTTGACAATCGACAATTTTTATACCCGTTTTATTTCCAGTCGCAACAGTAAAACCGTCCTTTTCGATATGCACGATCGTTCCAGGCTCATTCGTTTCGGCTAAAGGAACTTTCTCCCCCCACCAAACTTTAAAAGGTTGTTTATCTAAATGTGTATAAGCGACAGGCCATGGGTGCAACCCACGAATTTGATTGTAAACAGCTTCTCCATCCTTCGTCCAATCAATCCGTTCTTGATCACGCGTAATGTTCGGAGCATAAGTCACTTCCTCCTCAATTTGCTTCACGGGTTGTATTTTGCCATCAATAAGTAAAGGTATCGTCTCTGATAATAACGTTGCACCTGCCGCACTCAATTTATCATGCATCGTACCGACATGGTCGGTCTCCTCAATCGGCACTTTCACTTGCTGTAAAATATCTCCCGCATCCATCTTCTCAACCATGTACATGATTGTGATCCCAGTTTCATTTTTACCATCGATAATCGCTTGATGAATCGGTGCCCCGCCGCGATATTCAGGTAATAATGATGCATGGACGTTAATACAGCCATAACGTGGTGCTTCTAAAATTTCGGTAGGAAGCATTTGCCCATACGCGGCTGTTACGATGAGATCTGGCTTTAATTCAACGATTTGCTCATATTCTTGCTTTAACTGTTCTGGCTGATAAATTGGTAAATGATGTTTTAATGCCTCTACTTTCACTGGCGGCGGCGATAACACTTTTTTACGACCTTTCGGTCGATCCGGCTGAGTAACAACCGCGATCACATCGTATTCATCATGAAGCAACTGTTTCAAAATCGGTACAGAAAAGTCTGGAGTTCCCATAAAAATAATTTTCAAATTAACGTTCACCTTCTCTTAACTACATAAGCATTTGCGGATTTTGATCAATGATGATTTGTAATTCAGACTGAGTCAGTTCACTTTCGTAATGCGATAATATCGTTTTTAATGTTTCAACTAACTTCGGTTCATTTTTGTATTTTACCATGCATTGGTAACGATATCTATCTTTGATACGTGGAATGACACATGCAGCTGGGCCTAAAACTACAGCTTGCTTCGATAATTGACGTTTAAGAACTTTGGCAATTTGTTCGCTAATCGCTATAACCTTCATAAGTTCATGATGTGAAACGGTAATCGAAGTTAAATAATAATAAGGCGGGTAAGCATGTGCTTGACGTATCTTCATTTCTTGATTAAAAAAAGCGTGGTAATTATGCTCACTTGCATATTGAATACTGTAATGTTCAGGCGCGTACGTCTGAATGATGACTTTCCCAGCTAATTCATGTCTTCCCGCGCGGCCAGCAACTTGTGTTAACAATTGAAATGTCCGTTCTGCTGACCGAAAATCAGGTAAATTTAACATCGTATCTGCAGTGATGACTCCGACGAGCGTGACATCTGGAAAGTCTAGACCTTTCGCAATCATTTGCGTCCCTAATAAAACGTCACCTTGTTTATTCGCAAATGCTGATAGAAGTTTTTCATGTGCCCCTTTTCGTGATGTTGTATCGACATCCATGCGAATAATGCGAGCTTCAGGAATAAGTTTCAATAATTCTTCTTCTACTTTTTGTGTACCCGTTCCAAAAAACCGAATATGTTCACTGCTACATTCTGGACAGCGATTCGCAACAGGTTCTTCATACCCACAATAATGACATTTCACCTGCTGTTTATTTTTATGGTAGGTTAGTGAAATGTCACAATGAGGACATTCAGCAACGTAACCACAATCACGACAAATAATAAATGTAGAGTATCCTCGTCGGTTTAACAAAAGGACACATTGCTCATTTCTAGCAAGCGATTCTTTTAAACTTTCAACAAGCTCTCTCGAAAAAATGGATCGGTTCCCTTCACGAAGCTCTTCTCGCATATCAACTGTAATTACAGTAGGCATCGCTTGAGAATAAATCCGTTCGCTCAATTCAGACAACTGATATACTTGTTTGATGCTTCTTGCATACGACTCTAAAGATGGTGTGGCACTTCCAAGAATAAGAGGGCATTGATGATAATCGCTTCTCCATTCCGCGACATCTCTCGCATGATAACGGGGATTTTCTTCTTGTTTGTAACTGCTTTCGTGTTCTTCATCAATAATAATCATTCCGAGATTTTCAAACGGTGCAAAAATCGCCGAACGCGCGCCGACGACAACTTTTACTTGTTTCCGATGAATTTTTAACCATTCGTCGTATTTTTCTCCTGCTGATAAGCCGCTATGTAAAACAGCAACTTTTTCCCCAAATCGTTCTTTAAATCGCTTGACCATTTGCGGAGTGAGTGAAATTTCAGGAACGAGCACAATCGCCTCTTTCCCTTTTTGCAAAACGGAAGCAATCGACTGTAAATAAATTTCTGTTTTCCCGCTTCCCGTCACACCGTGCACTAAAAACGTTTCTCGTTTTTCTTTCGAAACAGCGGATAAGATCGGATTAATTGCTTTTTTCTGAACATCAGTTAACGGAAGCGGCTGCGACAATTCACTTGACGCTATCGCATATGGATCGCGATATACTTGCCGTTCTTTTTCAACGAGTAACTGTTTTTGAATTAAAGACTTTAATACTGAACGCGATACGTGTAGCGTGTCCAATAGTTGTTGTACAGGAATTTCCTTAAAGTTTTCAGTAAACCATTGTAAAATTTCTGTTTGTTTTTTTGCTCTCGGATCTAACAATTTAATTTCTTTTTTTAACGTCTCTACATCGACTTTCGGTTCGATCACTTTTATCACTTTTTTTGTTTTACGCTCTTTAATTTCAGTAACAATTTCGAGAACACCTTGCTTGAGAAGTGTTTGAATCTGTTTCATTTGTTCTGTCGAACTTTTATTCAATTCTGTTAAGCTAACAGACTCTCGCTGTTTAAACAGCGATTGAACTTCATTCGGAAGTGCGTCTCGTTCTTTTATTTTCACATGTTTTTTATAATGAACTTTCAATGCAACGGGAAGCATCGCTTGTAAAGCGGTTACTGAAAAACAAAGTGTGTGATCGCTTAACCAGAAACCGAGTTCAAGCAATTCAGACGTTAATACAGGTTCTAAATCAAGGAGCTCATCGATCGATTTTAATTTTGAAATGTCTGACTCTTCTTGGAAATCTATGACAAATCCTTGTACTTTTCGTCGACCAAACGGAACGATAACACGCATTCCTCTTTCAATTATGCTTGTCCACTGGTTCGGAACTTTGTAATCGAAAGGACGGTCGGTTTGACTCGTTGCCACATCAACGATCACCTTCGCAATCATTGTTTTTTGTCATCCTTCATCATCGCGAGCGCTTCTAATAATAGGCGGTGTGCAACTTCATGTTTTGTTAAAAGAGGCCATTCTTTTCTATTTCCATTCCGATCAAGAAGCGTAACCGCATTCGTGTCTGTTGCAAAACCAGAACCTGCTTCTTTCACATTGTTCGCAACGATCAGATCTAAATTTTTTTTCTTTAACTTTTGTAAAGCGAATTGTTCCACATTCGTTGACTCTGCAGCAAACCCAATTAAAAATTGATGTTGTTTTCTTTTGCCTAATTCAGCTAAAATATCTTTCGTCCTCTCCATAACGATCGTTAAATCACCCTCTTTTTTCTTAACTTTATGAGAAAAGACTTCTTTCGGACGATAATCGGCGACTGCTGCTGATTTTACGACAAGATCAGTTTGTTCAAATTCGTTTATTACCGCTTCGTACATGTCTTCTGCTGATGTTACATCGATTCGCTTCACATTGAATGGCGTATCAAGTGCTGTTGGACCCGCAATTAAAGTTACTTTTGCACCTAAATCACTTGCGACTTCTGCAATCGCAAATCCCATTTTTCCTGTAGACCGATTCGTCAGGTAACGAACAGGATCGATCACTTCAACCGTTGGACCAGCGGTAACGAGTACATTTTTCCCTTGCAATGGTTGTTCGTTCGTTTTAAGAAAATATTGTTCAAGTGATCGTACTATTTCTTCTGGTTCAGCAAGCCGACCTTTTCCAACGTAACCACATGCGAGCAAACCTTCCCCTGGCTCGATAAATCGATAGCCAAACGATGCTAATGTTTGCATGTTTTGTTTAACTGCACGGTGTTCATACATATGGGAGTTCATTGCTGGTGCAATGAAAATTGGGGCAGTCGTTGCCGTAAGTGTAGTAGAAATCATATCATCTGCTAAACCATGTGCTAACTTCGCAATGATATTCGCTGTTGCTGGTGCGATAACAACGAGATCAGCCCAATCAGCTAGTTCAATATGGGCGATGTTTTTCGGGTCTTTTTCATCGAATGTGTCAACGTAAACGTGATTTCTTGACATCGTCTGGAATGTAAGTGGGGTGACAAATTGCTGGGCAGCAGGTGTCATCATCACTTTTACATCTGCCCCTTTTTTATACAGCTGGCTCGTTAATGCAGCAGCTTTAAAAACAGCAATCCCACCCGTTACACAGAGCAAAATTTTTTTACCATTTAGCTCCATCATCTATCTCTCTCCTATCGTAGGCATGTTTTCTAGATTTTAAAAATTACCCAAAAACCTTAATATGTGAAAAAAATAACAACCTCAAAAAGGTTGTTATTACTTAACTGTACTTTCTCCCTGTTCATAAGTTAGCTTACCTTCTTGAATTTCCTCAAGTGCAATTCCAACAGGTTTAAATGATTGTGGATTTTCAATGATCTGATTTTGGTGTTCTTGTATGTTACGTGCACGTTTCGCTGACAACGTAACGAGAGTATATTTTGAATCGATCACTTCTAGTAATGAATCAATTGAAGGGTATAACAATTTTATTCAACCTCCAGCATATTTTTATATTTATAATAAAGCCGATCTTTTCGATAATGTTCAGCACAGATGATCGCTTGGATTCGATGGCAAGCCGCCTCAACTTCGTCATTTTCAACGACATAATCATATTGAGTCATGAGCTGAATTTCTTCTTTAGCTACAGACATTCGATTTTCGATGAGGTGCGCTTCTTCTGTTCCCCGATTCGTAATTCTATTTTTAAGTTCCGTTAACGAAGGTGGCATTAAAAAGATAAATACAGCATTCGGAAAGTTTTGTTTCACTTGCATCGCACCTTGAACTTCGATTTCAAGCAAAACGTCGTTTCCTTTCTTTAACATCTTCTGTACATATTTTATCGGAGTACCATAGTAGTTTCCAACATACTCAGCCCACTCAAGCAATTCATTGTTTTTAATCATCTGCTCAAATTCAACTTTCGATTTAAAAAAATAGTCTACTCCATCAATTTCTCCATCTCGCGGCTTTCTAGTTGTCACAGAAATAGAATAATGAAGTGTTTCGTTTCTCCCTTCCATTATCGCTTCACGAACTGTCCCTTTCCCAACTCCAGAAGGTCCAGAAAGCACGAACAAAATGCCTTCGTTCCGTTCCATACAAATCCTCCAGTCACTCGCTGCTAATTATCTTCGATATCATCTTTATTTAATAATCGTTGTGCAACTGTTTCAGGCTGCACTGCTGATAAAATAATATGATCGCTATCGGCAATAATCACCGCACGCGTTCGTCTCCCATATGTAGCGTCAATTAACATATTTCGATCACGAGCTTCTTGAATGACACGCTTAATTGGTGCAGATTCAGGACTAACAATAGAAACGATTCGATTTGCCGATACGATATTCCCAAATCCTATATTAATCAATTTAATATTCATCCCATTCCTCCCGATTTTCTGCTTCCATTTATTCAATATTTTGTATCTGTTCTCTCATCTTTTCAAGTTCACTTTTCATATTTACTACATCACGGTTGATCATCAAGTCATTTGCCTTTGAACCGATTGTATTTATTTCTCGATTCATTTCTTGAATTAAGAAATCAAGTTTTCGCCCGACCGCATCTTTCTCCTGTAACACAGATTGAAATTGTTTACAATGGCTTTCCAAACGAATCACTTCTTCTTGGATGTTTGTTTTTTCCGATAATAAAGCGACTTCCGTCAGTAATCGTGATTCATCAATTTCCATTTTGTCGTGAACGAGCTCATAGATCCGATCTTGCAATCGTTCGTAAATGATCGACTCAAGTTGTTCAAAACGAATTTTAATCTTTTGCAAAAATTGCATGACACAATCTAAATTGTTTACGATTTTCGAATGCAACATCTCCCCTTCTTTTTCCCGCATTGATACGAGATTTTGCACAGCAATTGAACAAGTAGTAACGAGTATTTCGTCAAGCATTGATGATTTATTTTCTTTTTCAACAACAGTTAATAATTCTGGCAATTGCAAAATATGATCAAGCGAAAGTGTTGTTGAAAGGTTATGCTTTCTTTTTATGTGCTGAAGCGTTTGAATATAACTTTCTAGTAACTCATAATTCACATGTAATTGTTTCTCAAAAAGAGAGTCACTTTCAATCGTTACAAATACATCTACTTTTCCTCTTTTTATGTATGAGCGAACGAGCTGTCTTATCGAGTCTTCATATTCAAGAAAACCGTACGGTAAGCGAACAGATATATCTAAGTATCGGTGATTCACAGATTTGGTTTCAATATGAATTGAAAGGTCTTCATTTTTAAAGTTTGCTTTACCATAGCCTGTCATACTTTTTAGCATTCAATCACTTCCACTAAAATCCGTATTTTTTTATTTTACCATTAAGAATAAAAAAGGGAAAGTTCAAAAAAAGCTTGCCCGTTTGGCAAGCTTGCAAATTAGTTTTTCACTCTGCGAATATTCGTCTGTTTTGATACGTTGAACAGCGCAAGCAAAACCGTTGGAATCGACGCCAATCCCGTAATAAGCAACCAATCTTGAATCGTTAGCGCTGTTGTTCGGAATACAGGTTGAAGCGGTTCGTAGTAAATGACAATGAATAGTAACAACATCGATGAAATGACAGCTAACATCAGTGCTTTGTTTTCAAAAATGTTACGATGAAAAATTGAATGTTCACTTCGACAATCAAACACGTGGATTAATTGAGCTAAAACGAGGGTTGAAAACGCAATCGTTTGTGCTTTTGTTAAAGATTCTGTTTCATACACAATCATAAAAGCGACTAATGTAACAATCCCGATTAAAAAACCTCGGCTAATTATTTTCCAGCCTAACCCACCTGAAAAAATACCTTCAGTCGTTTTACGTGGAGGACGCTTCATACTGTCTCGTTCAGCAGGATCTAATGCTAATGCCATCGCAGGCAACCCATCGGTAATCAAATTCACCCATAAAATTTGAATCGGCACTAAAGGTAAAGGCAATCCCATCAGCATTGCAAATAACATAACTAAGATTTCTCCGACGTTTGACGCTAGCATGTAACGGATGAATTTACGAATGTTATCGTAGATGTTTCGACCTTCTTCAATCGCCGCGCGGATCGTTGCAAAATTGTCATCACTTAAAATTAATGCAGAAGCTTCTTTTGCAACGTCAGTTCCTGTTATCCCCATCGCAATTCCTATGTTGGCAGCCTTAATAGCAGGAGCATCATTAACGCCATCACCTGTCATCGCAACAACGTGTCCGTTGGCTTGCAATGCTTTCACAATCTTTAATTTATGTTCCGGTGATACTCTTGCAAAAACATAAATATCATCAATGATTTCTTTTAAGTGTTCAACCGGCATATGCTCAAGTGTTTTTCCTTCAATCGTTTTCCCGTTTTGTGGCAAAATCCCTAAATCATTTGCGATGGCTGTTGCGGTTACTAAATGATCACCCGTGATCATGATCGTCTTAATCCCGGCATCATGACATGCTTCGATTGCACCTTTCACTTCAGGTCTTGGGGGATCGATCATTCCCGTCATTCCGATAAACGTTAAATTTGATTCAACTTGATGCTCATGATGAGGGTCATGTCCATAGGGCAACGGTTTGAATGCTACAGCTAGAGTTCGTAGTGCTTTTTTAGCTAAATCTTCTACTTTTTCTTCAATGATTCGTTGTTCTTTCATCGATAAGATACTTTTCTTTCCATTTTTCATGATGTGGTTACTATTTGCGAGAACGACATCTGGAGCACCTTTTGTGATGACAAACCGTTGTTTATCATGATTTTCTACAATGACGCTCATCATTTTTCGATGTGAATCAAAAGGAAATTCCTTAATAACCCGATAATCTTTCTGTCGAATCTCTTGATCTATGCCTGCTTTCATCGCAGCTACGACGAGGGCACCTTCTGTCGGATCACCGATCAATTGATACTCTTTTTTTTCTTTTAAAATCGTTGCATTGCTACACAAAAGTCCGTAAGTAAGCAACTGCTTAATATCAGCCGTCACAGAACCTGAAAATGTACCTTCCGGTTGATAGCCTGTTCCTTCCACTTGAATACTTTTATCAAATGTCCATACGTGCGTAACAGACATTTTATTTTGTGTTAACGTTCCCGTTTTATCTGAACAAATGACTGTTGCACACCCTAATGTTTCAACTGCAGGAAGTTTGCGGACAATCGCTTTTCGCTTAATCATCCGTTGTACACCTAAAGCAAGCGAAACCGTGACAATCGCCGGCAACCCTTCTGGAATAGCCGCAACGGCAAGCGATACACCCGCTAAAAACATCGTGTAGACATCGTGGCCATGTAAAACTCCAGCAATGACGACGAGAGCGGTTAAAGCAATGGCTACAGCAATTAATATTTTTCCTAATTGTTCAAGTTTCCTCTGTAATGGTGTCATCAATGTTTTCGTCGTTTGAATAAGGTCAGCAATTTTCCCCATTTCTGTCTTCATTCCCGTTGCAACGACGATTCCTAATCCGCTGCCTTTCACGGCAAGAGTTCCTTTAAATAACATGTTATCTTGATCTGCAATGATCACATCGTCACCATGAATAGGGTCAGCATGTTTATGAGCAGGTACAGATTCACCCGTTAATGCTGATTCATCAACATATAAGCTTTTCGATTCTATTACACGAATATCTGCACTTATTCGACTTCCGCTTTCTATTTTTACAATATCTCCAACGACGATTTCAGTCGTCGATATTTCAATCCATTTACTTTCACGCAACACATACGTTTTTGGTGCGGTTAATTCTTTTAACGCTTGTAAAGATCTTTCTGCTTTTCGCTCTTGAATGAAGCCGAGTACACCATTTAATAAAACAATTAAAATGATCGCAACCGCATCAACATATTCACCGAGTAAACCAGAAATTAAAGTGGCAATGAGTAAAATAATAACCATAAAATCTTTAAATTGAGACAAAAAAATAAAAAAAGCGGACTTCTGTTCAGTTTCTTCTAATTGATTTAATCCAAATTTCTCCAACCTTTTCGAAGCTTGTTTCACAGATAAGCCTGTTTCAATGTTACTACTTAGTTCTGTTTCAATTTCTGAAATCTCTTTTTTAAACCAGTTCATCTCTTCACCTCATCTGTTCCTTCCATCACTTGAGCCCAAGCTTACTCAATCTATATTCAGACAAGCTAAAAAACATGCTATACTGAATCAAGTTAGTTTTACGTACATGTTCTACAATTAAAGACTACTTTGTTAGAAGTTACGATAAAACGTAAATGAGGTGAAATCATGTCTTTTGACGGATTTGTAACGAGGGCAGTTGTAAAAGAGTTACGTGAAACGTTATCGAACGGAAGAATTAATAAAGTGTATCAACCTTTTGAAACGGATTTATTATTGTCCATTCGTGCAAATCGAAAAAATGTTCAGCTTTACATCTCGACAAGTGCGAACTTTTCTAGAATTCATTTAACAAACGAACGTTATCCGAACCCGATACAACCACCGATGTTTTGTATGCTCGTTCGCAAGCATATCGAAGGAAGTATCGTTAAAAACATTAAACAAATTGAACTTGATCGTATAATTCATATTGAATTGCAAGCCCGCGATGAATTAGGGGATCTAATTTCAAAAACACTCGTCGTGGAAATTATGGGCAGGCATAGCAACTTGATCCTTTTGGATACAGAACGCAACATCATTATTGACAGCATTAAACATTTGCCGCCATCTTTAAATTCATATCGTACTGTCTTACCAGGACGGGAATACGTGTCACCCCCTTCCCAAAACAAAGCAAATCCGCTTGAAGCAGACCGCGAAACGGTTTTAAAAAAAGTTGATTTTAATCAAGGCAAAATCGATCAACAATTGGTCACAAGTTTTGCGGGTTTATCCCCCATCGTAAGTAAAGAGATCGTTCATCGGGCAGGCTTTGTAACGAAAGATAGTTTGCCGCAAACGTTTTTGGAAGCGATGAAGTTGTTTCGAAACAATACGTACGAACCTGAAATCGTTCGTTCGAAGCATCGCGAAGCCTTTTCGGTCATGTCTTTAACGCACATGGATGGAGGAAAAATTAAATTTGACACAGTAAGTAGCATGCTCGATCGTTTTTATTTCGGTAAAGCAGAGCGGGATCGCATCAAACAACAAGCGAGCGATCTAGAAAAGCGATTAAGCAATGAAATGAAAAAAAATAAACGAAAACTTAAAAAGCTTGAAAAAACGTTGCATGATACAGAAAAAGCTGAGCAATATCAATTGTACGGTGAACTGCTTACCGCACATATGCATGAAATAAAACGCGGACAATCTCAAGTTGCAGTCGACAATTACTACAATCCAGGTGAAAAAGTAAAGATTACGTTAGATCCTGTGAAAACACCTGCTGAAAATGCACAGGCATATTATCAAAAATATACAAAAGCAAAAAACGCTGTGTCAATTGTAAAACGACAAATCGAAGAAACGAAAGAAAATATTGCCTATTTTGAACTGCTACTCACTCAAATGGAAAAAGCAACGCTAGAAGATGTTGCTGAAATTCGAGAGGAGTTAGAAGACGAAGGGATTATTAAACGAAAGCGCCGGAAAGAAAAAAAGAAAGTGGACAAACCAAAACCAGAAACATATGAATCAAGTGAAGGTGTTCCAATTCTCGTCGGCAAAAACAACAAACAAAATGAATATTTAACGATGAAGCTTGCACGTAAAAGTGATACGTGGCTCCATGCAAAAGATATTCCTGGGTCTCACGTCGTCATTCGCGGTAATCAGTTTGGAGAAGAAACGTTGTACGAAGCTGCGGTGTTAGCCGCTTATTTCAGCAAAGCGAAACAATCGAGCAACGTTCCGATCGACTACACAGAAGTTCGGTATGTGAAAAAGCCGCGCGGCGCAAAGCCTGGGTTTGTCACATATAGCAATCAAAAAACGATGTATGTCACACCGAGTGAGGATCTCGTCCTTAAGTTACGACCATAACAAATTAGGAAAACAGAAGAAGCTGTCACAGAAATAACGTTCTGGACAGCTTCTCTATATTTTAAGACTTTCATTCCATGACTTTGCGCCGACGTAAAAACAAGACACCACCAGTCGTCGCAAGAAGAGTACCGATTAGAATGAGAGTCGGCAGACTCGTTGCGGTTTTTGGTAGCTTGCCACCTTTGGAAGATTTACTTTTTCCACCTGTATCACTGCTTGTTGATGTTTTTGTTTTGCCTGTTCCACTACCATCATCACCTGAACCACTGCCACTACCTGAACCAGCAGAACCTTTCGGTCCTTTTGGACCTTGTGGACCAGCAGGGCCTTGCAAGTTGGCTATTTTCTTCCATCCATCAGTCGTTTTTTCGTACAGGTCACCTGTATTCGTATCTAGATACAAGTCACCGACATCCCCCGCATCCGCAGATGGTGCGCCTGAACCTGTGAGGATTGCTGAACCTCGTTTGCCATCGTCACCTTTCAGATTGCTTACTTTTGTCCATGTGTTCGGGTCACGCTTGTACACGTCACCGGTCGTAATGTCGAGATACGAATCTCCATTCGTTCCAAGACTATCACTTGGAGGTCCTTCACCCGTGTACCATGAACCGAATGGTTCGACAACATTTACTGTGCGTTCGACGGTTGCTTCATTACCAACACTATCGCTCACTGTATACGTCACCGTATACGTGCCAATTGTGTCTGTGTCAACGTCACCTGAAATTTCAATATCATCTGATACATCGCCGTCGAAGTTATCTTGAGCAGTTGCGCCAAGTTCCTTATAAGGGTCGCCTTGTTTTACGATCATTGGATTGTCACCGTTGAGTGTGATGACAGGAGCTTCTCCGTCAATATCAATTGTTGTAATCAAAAACTTTTCATTTTCTGGAACGATACAAGTGTAAGCTAATGGTAGAGTTGGTGCTAAGTAAAGGTTCAAGGCAACTTCATCGGCCCATAACGTAACTTTGCCTTCGTCACCAGCAAGAAACGGTCCAACATCTACTCCACCTTCAGGTGTTAAAGGGACTAATAGGCGACCTTCATGCCCCGGTGGAGAAATCATTTGCGTATCTTCTAAAAATGTATGAACTTTGTTTGTTTGATTTTCAGAATTTATTTTAAAATTTGGACTCCCAAGGTCGACAATCATTGGTTCATCGGACCAGTTGGTGGCATCTGGAAAATCAAAGCTGACTGACACATTTTGTAAATGAAACTCTTCACCTGCTGCAACTAATGTAGGCAGAGTTGGATTAATGACTGGATCTATTCCAGGTATTGGTGACTTTGCGGCACATTCAAATATAAACGTTTTCTCAACCTTCTGAGTTCCGACTGCCGCATTTGCCTTCGTACTAAACATATACAAAAAGACCATTGACAACGTGAACATTGCTATAATTGGTTTTTCAAAAGATGATTCATTTTATAATACCTTCTTCATTTTTTTCGTCTACACATACGAGTAGACCTCACATACTAAGATAAAGGTTTGTCTCAATCATAACTATTCCGAATAGTGTCGGATAATTCAAAAAATAACCTACATTTGTAGGTGTTTTGTAATGATTCATGTGGTGTAAAAATGGACCAATCCACTATAAAAGTAGTGATTTGTCTGAATGAGCAAAGTGGTTTTTATTCTTTAATCGAGTTCCAAAATCACAAAAAGGACTATTTAAAAATCACTAGAGTGACTTCTAGATAGTCCTTTGAGCTTTATTTTATAATTACGAATTCTGCCAATCTGAAGGGTTTTGACGCCAGTTTTGGACGAGCTGGATGCCATCATTATTAATGTAATCCGTTTGTGAAGCAACTGTAAGAAGTGCGTCTAAATTCGTCAAAGTTTGGACTGTTAAATTTGCTTGTTGAAGCATTTTTTTCCCTTTTTCTAGTCCATAGCTGAAAATGGCTGCGACTCCTAACACGTCTGCTCCTGCATCCCGTAACGCGTCCGCCGCGTTGATCACACTCCCACCAGTTGAAATTAAGTCTTCAATAATGACGACTTGATTACCAGCTTCAATTTTACCTTCGATTTGATTTCCTTTTCCATACTTTTTTGCGGAACTTCTTACATACACCATTGATTTATGTAATCGTTCACTTACTAATGCAGCATGTGGAATGCCAGCTGTTGCGGTTCCAGCAATGACTTCAACATTCGGAAAATGTGTTCTAATAATTTCCGTTAATCCGTCAGCCATTCGTTTTCTAACATCTGGAAAAGAAAGCGTAAGTCGGTTATCACAATAAATCGGAGATTTTATTCCAGATGTCCACGTAAACGGGTCATTTGGCTTTAACGAAACGGCTCCAATCGACAATAAATCAGCTGCAATTGTTTCTGCTAGTTTTGCCATTCAGCTACCACCCTTTCATAGGCCGCAAGCGGATTATCACTTCTCGTAATGCTACGGCCGACAACGATAAAATCACTTCCAAGCTGTTTCGCTTTTGCTGGAGTGACAATTCTCGTTTGGTCATCTGCACGATCTCCAAGCAGACGAATGCCTGGTGTTACAGTTATAACGTTTTTCAATTCTTGTTTCATCGTCGGAACTTCTAATGCAGAACAAACGATACCCTCTAGCCCAGACTGTTTTGCTAGTTTCGCATAATGGAGGACTGTCAGCTCCATCTCTTTATGAATCAGCAACTCTTCTTTTAACATCTTTTCAGACGTGCTCGTCAACTGAGTGACAGCCATGCAGAGAGGGCGAGCCCTCCCACCTGTCAATCCTAACTCTAACCCTTCAATGGCTGCCTCCATCATGTTTGTTCCGCCTGCCGCATGGACATTGACCATATCCACTCCTAATGAAGAGAGGCTTCGCATCGCCTCTTTTACTGTGTTTGGAATATCGTGTAATTTTAAATCAAGAAAAATCCAATGTCCTGCTTCTTTTAACTTTTCGATGATAGAGGGACCTTCTTTATAAAATAACTGCATACCGACTTTCACATGTAATGTTTCATTGTGAAATTGAGACAAAAATGTACTTACTTCCTCCATAGATGGAAAGTCTAGCGCAATAATCGGTGCATTCATTGAGAAATCACTTCTTTGTTTACAAATTTGGGCATCGGCATCATCGTAAAAGCCATCATTTCTAATACGGTTAATAAAGCAATCGCTGTATCGAGTGAAGTAAAACAGACGACTTCATTTTCTACTGCTTCACGGCGGATTCTAAACCCATCTCGTTCAGGCTGTTTGCCTTTCGTCAACGTATTAATGACGATATTTGCTTCGCCTTGGCGGATGACATCTAGTAAATTCGGCTGTTCCGCTGCAATTTTATTCACTGTTGTGACAGGAATATTTTGCGCTTGAATCGCTTTTGCCGTTCCTTCAGTTGCTAAAATTTGAAAGCCAATTTCATAAAATCGCTTTACGACAGGCATCACTTCTTGTTTATCTTTATCCGAGATTGTAAACAGAACAGAACCATTCGTTGGAATTTTCATGCCTGACGCAAGCAAGCCTTTATATAACGCTTTTTCTAGCGTTGCATCTTTCCCCATGACCTCACCCGTTGATTTCATTTCAGGACCTAACGTGATGTCAACACGACGTAGTTTAGCGAACGAGAAAACAGGTACTTTCACGTAAACGCCATCCGCTTCTTTATACATGCCTGTTGAATAGCCTAAATCAGATAAAGTCGAGCCTAAAATCACTTTCGTCGCAACATTTGGTAATGGAACACCCGTAATTTTGCTTAAAAATGGTACAGTCCGGCTTGAACGTGGATTAACTTCAATGACGTAAACTTCATTGTTATGCAGTACAAATTGAATGTTTAACAAGCCAACGACATTCAATCCTCTCGCAAGTGCGATCGTTCGATCGATAATTTGTTGTTTCGTTTTTGCTGACAAATTTTGTGGTGGATAAACAGCAATCGAGTCACCAGAATGAACACCCGCGCGCTCGATATGTTCCATAATTCCAGGAATAAAGACAGACTTACCGTCAGAAACGGCGTCAACTTCGATTTCGATTCCTGTTAAATATCGGTCAATTAAGACTGGATGCTCCGGATTAATTTTGACAGCGTGCTCCATGTAATGGAGTAGCTCTTCCTTTTTATAAACAATTTCCATTGCACGACCACCTAGCACATAAGAAGGTCTAACGAGAACTGGATACCCAATCTCTTCCGCAATTCCGACCGCTTCTTCAACTGAAGTAGCTGTTTTTCCGAGAGGCTGTGGTATTTTTAAATTTCTTAAAAGCTGTTCAAATTCATCTCGATTTTCAGCACGATCCATATTTTCAAGTGTTGTGCCTAAAATCTGCACGCCTCTTTCTGCTAATTCAGATGCTAAATTAATTGCTGTTTGTCCACCAAATTGAACGATGACGCCCACTGGCTTTTCACGCTCAATGACGTGCATCACATCTTCAACAGTTAATGGTTCAAAATAGAGCCGGTCGGAAGTCGTAAAATCCGTTGATACTGTTTCAGGGTTATTGTTAATAATAATCGCTTCATAACCTGCTTCTTGAATCGCCCAAACGGAGTGGACCGTCGCATAATCAAACTCGATGCCTTGACCGATCCGAATCGGGCCGGAACCTAAAACAAGGACGCTTTTCTTTTCTGTCTCTTCCGTTTCATTTTCATTGCCAAACGTGCTATAAAAATACGGTGTTTGTGCTTTTATTTCATTTTCAGCCGTATCGACGATTCGGTAAGCAGGCATCAGATTGTTTTCTTTTCGGAAATTGTATACGTCTCGTTCGGTCAGATTCCATCGATTGGCAATCACATCGTCAGAAAAACCAAGACGTTTTGCTTCACGTAAAAGTTCTACATCGTTTTTACTGTTTACTAACCGCTTTTCTAGCGCGATCATGTTTTCGATTTTTTCGAGAAAATATCGTGTGATTTTACTGAACTGAAAAATTTGCTCGACCGTATACCCTCTTCGAAACGCTTCTGCGATAACGAACAATCGTTCATCATCTGCAATCGCGATGCGTTTTTCAAGTTCCTCAGCTGATAATTGTTGCATTTCAGGCTGTTCAATGTGCAAAACATTTGATTCAAGCGAGCGAACAGCTTTAAGCAATGCTTCTTCAAAGCTACTTCCAATCGCCATCACTTCGCCAGTCGATTTCATTTGTGTTCCGAGTTTACGGTTGGCAGATTCAAATTTATCGAACGGCCAGCGTGGAATTTTGACAACGGTATAATCAAGCTTCGGTTCATATTGTGAATATGACTCTTCCGTCACTGGATTTATAATTTCTGAAAACTCCAGTCCGACTGCAATTTTAGCCGCTAGTTTTGCAATCGGGTAAGCCGTTGCTTTCGATGCCAATGCAGATGAACGGCTTACTCTCGGGTTTACTTCGATAATATAATATTTTTTATTCGTTGGATTTAGCGCCATTTGCACGTTGCAGCTGCCTTCAATCCCAATGGCACGTACAATCTTTATTGCTGACTCTCGAAGCATCGTATACTCCTCTTCTGCTAACGTCTGATTCGGAGCGACAACGATCGAGTCACCCGTATGTACACCAACGGGGTCGACATTTTCCATATCACAAACGACGATGACTTCATCATTCGAATCACGCACTACTTCAAATTCAAGCTCTTTATACCCCGCAATGCTCTCTTCAAGCAAACATTGAGTAACAGGACTATATTTCAACCCGCTTGAGACAATCTCAATTAAATCTTTTTCATTTTCAACGATACCGCCACCAGTACCACCAAGTGTAAAGGCAGGGCGAACGATAATCGGATAGCCTACTTTCTCTACAAATTTGTAAGCTTCATCAAGTGTATGAACGATCTCACTCGTCGGTGTCGGCTCACCGATTTCTTCCATTAAGCTCCGGAATAAATCGCGATCTTCTGCTTTTTGAATCGCTTCAAGATTCGTTCCAAGCACTTTTACGTTAAAACGGTCGAGCACCCCTTGTTCGTGAAGTTCCATCGCCATGTTAAGCCCTGTTTGTCCGCCTAAAGAAGGCAAAAGGGCATCAGGGCGTTCTTTTTGAATAATGCGAGTAACAAATTCTAATGTAATTGGCTCGATGTAAACTTTATCAGCCATCGTCGTGTCCGTCATAATGGTTGCCGGGTTTGAATTCACTAATACGACTTCATAGCCTTCTTCTTTTAACGATTGGCATGCTTGCGTTCCCGAGTAATCAAATTCGGCTGCTTGCCCGATAATGATCGGCCCAGAGCCGATAACTAAGATTTTTTTAATATCCGTGCGTTTTGGCATGTTTGATTTCTCCTTTAGCTTTACTGTTTCTTCCAAACGATGTTGCCTTCAAAAATGGTCAATGTCGGCCAGCCCGTACACGTCCAATCCGTAAAAGGTGTGTTTTTTCCTTTTGATAAAAATTGCTTCGGGTTGATCGATTCTTCATTTTCGATATCGATAACCGCAATGTCGGCGATACTGCCTTCTTCAAGCTTTCCGTATGGTAGTTCGAAAACATTTGCTGGTTTTACTGTTAAAAAGTCTACAAGCTGTTTTAGCGTTAAAACACCCTTCTTCACTAAATGAGTGTATAACAATGGAAACGCCGTTTCTAACCCCACGATTCCAAATGGAGCTCGTTCGATTCCTGCTGCTTTCTCCTCTTCAGCATGTGGAGCGTGGTCTGTTGCAATAAAATCAATCGTTCCATCTAAAAGCCCTTCAATTAAAGCGTCGCGATCAGCTTTCCCTCTTAACGGCGGATTCATTTTGTAGTTTGTGTCTAAACTTGGAATATCTTCATCGCAAAGTAGAAGATGATGCGGTGTCACTTCCGCGGTCACGCGAATCCCTGCCTTTTTTGCATCTCGTACGGCACGTACAGACTCTTTCGTACTAATATGACAAACGTGATAGTGAACATTTGCAGCTTCCGCAAGCAAAACATCACGGGCAACGTGCACAGATTCACACACCGATGGAATTCCGTTTATGCCCTGTTTTTCTGAAAAAACACCTTCATGTACAGCTCCGTCATTAATTAACGTGTTTTCTTCACAGTGTGCGACAATCGCAGCGTTAATCTTTGAAGCTTGTTTCATCGCTTCAAACATTTTTCCAGCACTTTGCACACCGACGCCGTCATCCGTAAAAGCAAAGGCGCCTGCTTCTTTTAGCTCTTGAAAATTCGTCAACTCTGCACCTGCTTGCTGTTTCGTAATTGCCGCGTAAGGCAAAACACGGATCACCGCTGCATCTTCAATTCGTTTATTAATGTTTACAAGCGTTTCAACATTGTCTGGGACAGGGTTCGTGTTCGGCATCGCTGCTACCGTCGTAAATCCGCCTTTTGCCGCTGCCTTCGTCCCCGTTTCAATCGTTTCTTTATGTTCCCCGCCGGGTTCACGTAAATGAATGTGCAAATCGAGCATTCCAGGAATGATAAGTTGTCCGTTCACATCAATCGTTTGCACATCGGTTTCGGTGATAGATGTTGCTAATTTTTTAATCCGTCCGGATTCAATCAATACGTCATACATCTCTAATTCATTATTAGGCATAACAATTTTACCGTTTTTTAATAAAAGCTTCACGTTTTCATCTCCCATTCTAATTTCCGATTAGTGCTCGTTTTAACACAGCCATTCGAACGTAAACACCATTTTTCACTTGTTTAAAAATGCGTGATTTTGGTGATTCGATAAGTTCTGAAGCAATTTCTACATCTCGATTCACAGGTGCTGGATGCATGATAATGCTCGTGTTTCTCATCCGTCTTTCGCGTTCAACCGTTAATCCGTATTGTGTATGGTATTTATATTCATCAGTTGTCTGATGAAGTTTGTGATGATGCCGTTCATTCTGAATACGTAGCATCATTAGCACGTCCACTTGTTCAACTGCGTTATCCAGATCAACATAATCTCCTAATGTATCATCATACCAATATTTCGGCCCTGAAATGTAAACATTCGCTCCTAATCTACGTAATACTTCTGCATTCGAACGCGCAACTCGACTATGTTTAATATCCCCTACAATTGCTACATTCAAGCCTTTGATTGCTCCGAACTCTTGGTATATCGTAAGTAAATCTAATAGTGATTGTGTTGGATGATTTCCACAACCATCACCCGCATTAATTATCGGTATTGAAAGGTTTCCTTTTAGCGAATGATAGAAGCGTTCTTCCTTATGTCGAATGACGACGACATTTGCTCCAATCTCTTCTAGTGTCCGGACTGTATCGTACAATGTTTCGCCTTTTTGAACACTTGAATGTTCTGCAATAAAATGTAACGTCTCAAGCCCTAATTTTTTCTCTGCAACTTCAAAGCTAAATCTCGTTCGTGTACTCGGTTCAAAGAACAGATTGGCAGCAAACATTTGCTGAGTAGGCTTCCAGTGCATCCCTTTTTGAAATCGTTCCGCTTCATGTAAAATATCGTAGATTTCATCGTTTGATAGCGTTGCTAATTCTAGTATGTCTTTCACTATGCACCCCTCCTACTATTGTTAACATTAAAAAAACCTCTCTGCCGAGGTTGACAAAGAGGGTATACTGCTCCTATACATAAGAGAGCATCACACCCCTTTTCAAGCCTCACGGGACTTAATTAAAAGGGCTTTATTTGTTTTTCTTTATGCTTACTTGGTCTAAGCTGTCTACTTCTAATAGTTCCACATTGACGATTTCTGTCCGAGCTGTCGGAACATTTTTTCCGATATAATCGGGGCGAATCGGGAGTTCACGATGACCACGGTCGATTAAAACTGCGAGTTGTATTTGAGCGGGACGCCCTAAATCCATTAATGCATCCATTGCAGCCCGTACTGTTCTGCCAGTGTAAAGGACGTCATCGACTAAAATAATTTTTTTATTCGTAATGTCCTCTGGTAGTTTTGTCGATTTAAGCAACGGTTCATGATCAACAGTTTTCTCAGACAAATCGTCACGGTATAACGTTATATCAACTTCACCCACCTGAATTTGTGTGCCTTCGAATTTCTCAATATTGTTAGCTAACCGCTCAGCAATATAAATTCCCCGTGTCCGAATGCCGACTAAAATACAGTTATCAATGCCTTTGTTTCGCTCAATAATTTCATGTGAAATTCTCGTCAAAGCCCGGCGAATCGCTTGATCGTCAAGTATAATCGCTTGCTCCTCCAATGTGCCACCACCTTTACCAAATAAAAACCCCCCACAAGCCGTGAGGGGTTTTCGACATACAAAATACACCTTATCATGTCTGGACATTCCTTTACAGCCTCACGGGACTGATATTAAAGGTTTATTTTGTTACGAGTATTATGACAAACTTCACCATACGTGTCAAGTGCGTAAATCTTCGAGAAGTGAAACGATATCGTTCGGCAAAGGGACCGAAAACATTAATTGTTCCCCAGTAGTCGGATGAACAAAACTAAGTGTTTTAGCGTGAAGTGCTTGACCTTCAATCGGCAATGTTTTTTTCGGACCGTATTTCGGATCACCAGCTACAGGATGACCGATATATTTCATGTGAACTCGAATTTGATGTGTTCTCCCTGTAACGAGTTGACATTCTATGAACGAGTATTTTGAAAACCGTTCGATGACTTTGAAATGTGTCATTGCTTCCCGACCTTTTTCCGTGACTGTCATTTTTTTACGGTCACGTTCATCGCGTCCAATCGGAGCATTGACAGTTCCTCTGCTATGCTCTACCTGACCATGAACGATAGCATTATATTTTCTTACTACGGTTTTATTTTTAAGTTGCTGAGCGAGCGATTCATGTGCTTGATCGTGTTTAGCAACCATAATGAGCCCAGATGTATCCTTATCAATCCGATGCACAATACCGGGCCGAATGGCTCCATTTATCCCTGATAAATCTTGACAATGTGCAAGTAAACCATTAACGAGCGTTCCGGAATCATGTCCAGGTGCGGGATGAACAACCATCCCACGCGGTTTATTTACTACGATAATGTCCGTATCTTCATACAAAATATCTAGATGGATTTGTTCTGGCTTAATGTCAATCGGTTCTGGCTCGGGAATTTGAATTTCAATTTCATCGTGAAGTTGGCATTTGTAACTTGCTTTCACTAGCTTGTCATTAACAGTTACACGATTTTCTTTAATTAAATCCTTTATCCGAGCTCGTGACAAACTTTGTAGCCAATCAGCTAAAAGCTTATCGATGCGTTGATTGATTTGCTGTTCATCCACTGTGAAATGGAACGTTTCCATTATACTTCTCCTTTTGCCTGTTCTTCTTTGAATGTGAACAGCATGAGTAAAATAACTCCGATGACGAGAGAAGAATCAGCCACGTTAAAAATCGGAAAATCATAATTGATGATTTTCACATCAATAAAATCGACAACTTCACCTCTAAATAAACGATCGATGAAGTTTCCAAGCGCTCCTCCGAGAATGAGCCCGAAGGCAATTCCGGTTCCAACATATTTCACTTGTTTTTGTAAATAGTACACGATCCCGACAACGACGAAAATTGTGATTACAAAAAACAATCCCATTTGACCTTGTAAAATGCCAAATGCGGCTCCTTTATTACGATGTGACGTAATGTAGAGTAAATTCTCAATTAATGGAATTTGTTCACCTATTTTCATATTTGTAACGATAAGCCATTTTGTCACTTGGTCAATCGCTATGACGATGAGAGCAATCAAATAGTAAATCACAAACTAACCTCCGTTCTCAACGATCACTCTGTTGATGTAAGCACTGTAAAGCAGCGAGAACATAATGTAGGGTGCTCTTCATGCTTGCCAACTTCATTCGATACGTTCCAGCAACGCTCACATGTTTCTCCTTCCGCATGTTGAACGACAACTTGAACGTGTTCAAACGATTGTGCTTCATTCGGAGCTTGGTCTTTGTCATTCGTGATTTCCACTTGCGATACGATAAATAGTTGTTCTAATCTGCCCGCTTCAGAGAGTAATGATTTCGCATCGTTTGTCGGATACAGAACGACTTTCGCTTCCAATGATTTACCGATAACTTTCTCTTTGCGAGCATCTTCAAGCGCTTTTAACACTTCGTCACGAATTGAAATGATGTTTTCCCATTTAGTTTTTAACGCTTCTGCATTCGGAATTTCCGACGTTTTTGGCATATCTGTTAGTTGGACACTGTCTTCATCTACACCGTCAATGTACGACCATACTTCTTCCATCGTATGCGGAATGATCGGTGCTAATAATTTAACTAATGCCGTTAATGTATCAAAAAGTACCGTTTGAATGGCTCGACGTCTCACATCATCCGCCTTTTCAATATAAAGTGTATCTTTCGCAATATCTAAATAGAAAGAGCTCATATCAATCGTACAGAAGTTATGAATCGCATGATAAATTGGTGAAAATTGATATTCTTCGTACGAACTCGTTACTTTTTCAATCAATTCATTTAATTTAACGAGCATAAAACGATCGATTTCTGAAAGCTCCTCCATTGAAACGCGATGAGCATGCGGATCAAAGTCATGCAAGTTCCCAAGCATAAATCGAAACGTGTTTCGGATTTTACGGTATGCTTCAGCAATTTGCTTTAAAATTTTGTCAGATACACGAACGTCAGCTTGGTAGTCAACTGAAGACACCCAAAGTCGTAAAATATCAGCTCCGAGTTGCTTCATAACATCATTTGGAATGACAACATTTCCTAACGATTTGCTCATTTTTTTGCCTTCGCCATCAAGTGCGAATCCGTGGCTAATGATCGCTTTATAAGGTGCTTTTCCTGTAACGGCTACACTCGTTGATAAAGACGAGTTAAACCAGCCACGATATTGGTCTGAGCCTTCAAGATAGACATCAGCAGGTCGCGTTAAATCGTCACGTTCAGCTAATACGGCTTGATGTGATGACCCTGAATCAAACCAAACATCCATAATATCAAGTTCTTTCCTAAATTCACCGTTCGGGCTATGTTCAGACGTGAATCCTTCTGGAAGTAAATCTTTTGCTTCTCTTTCAAACCATACGTTTGAACCGTATTTTCTAAATAAGTTCGCGACATGTTCAATCGTTTCATCGGTTATAATCGGTTCACCGTCTTCTCCATAAAAAACAGGAATTGGTACTCCCCAAGTACGTTGGCGTGAAATACACCAATCTTCACGCTCCTTCACCATGTTATGAAGTCTCGTTTCACCCCAAGCAGGATACCATTTGACATCTTTAATCGCTTGAAGAAGTTCATCGCGAAAATCTTTAATCGATGCAAACCATTGCTCTGTTGCTCTAAAAATGATCGGTTTTTTCGTTCTCCAATCATGAGGATAGGAGTGGGTAATAAACGTTAGCTTAAGTAATGCTCCAACTTCTTCAAGTTTTTCTGTTACGAGCTTGTTCGCTTTATCATAAAATATACCTTCGAAACCTGGTGCTTCATCAGTGAAGACCCCTTTTTCATCGACGGGACAAAGAATCTCTAAATTATATTTTCTACCGACAATATAGTCGTCTTCCCCGTGTCCTGGTGCTGTATGGACACACCCTGTTCCCGCATCTAGTGTTACGTGTTCCCCTAAAATGACGGGTGACTTTCGATCGTAAAAAGGATGCTTTGTTTCAACAAATTCAAGTTCTTCACCTAGGAGCGTTTTTTCAATGTCTACATTTCCCCAATTTAACTCATTCGTTAACGTATCGACTAAGTCTTTCGCCACGACATATTTTTTCCCGTTCACATTAACAACCGTATACTCAAATTCTGGATGAACAGCTATCGCTAAGTTTGCTGGAATTGTCCACGGGGTCGTCGTCCAAATGACAATTTGTTCGTCTCCTTTTAATACACCTTTTCCATCTGTCACTTGGAACCCAACATAAATGGAAGGTGAGCGCTTATCTGCGTATTCGATTTCTGCTTCTGCTAGAGCCGATTCTGAAGAAGGTGACCAATATACCGTCTTTTTGTCCTTATAAATGTAACCTTTTTTCGCCATTTCACCGAAAACTTTGATTTGCTGTGCTTCATATTCTTTCGTTAATGTAATATATGGATTGTTCCAATCCCCACGAACACCAAGACGTTTAAATTGTTCACGTTGGCGATCAATTTGCTTAAGTGCATATTCTTCACATAATTTACGGAACTCTGCGACAGATAATTTTTTACGATCAACTTTTCCCGATTTCGTCAGTGCTGTTTCAATCGGCAGACCGTGTGTATCCCAACCAGGAACGTACGGTGCATGATAGCCACGCATTGATTTATAGCGAACGATAATATCTTTTAAAACTTTATTAATCGCATGGCCAATATGGATGTCTCCATTCGCATATGGCGGTCCATCATGTAGCACAAATAAAGGACGACCTTTCGTACGCTCTTGCACTTTTTTATAGATGTTTTCTTTATCCCACTTCGCTTGCCACTGCGGCTCTTTATTCGGTAAATTACCACGCATTGGGAAATCGGTTTTAGGCATTAACAAAGTTTCTTTATAGCTCATTTTGTTTCCTCCTGCAACTATATAATTCGTGTTCAAAAAAAGAAAGACCTTTCTTCATCCCCATAGGGACGAGAAAGATCTCGCGGTACCACCCTAATAGCAAACCGATTATACCTTAACCGTTTTGCCACTTTATATTCTTAACGCGAATAAAACGCCAATACTTACTTTCCGTTCAGCATTAGACTCAAGGGTGATCTTCCTTTTTTTCAGTTTGGTCAGGCTTTCACCAACCCTGACTCGCTTTACAAACGTACGAAAAAGTACTCTTCCTCTCATCGTCTTTACCATATTCAATTCATATCTTTTTGTTAGTATAAAGAGAGTAAGGTCATTCGTCAAGCTTAAATTGGATCCTCTACTTGTTCTTCTTCAACTTCTGTAATTGGATTTGTCACTTCATCCCATTCATCGTGATTTAGCATTTCTAATTGTGCCTCGATAAGCATACGAAACCTCGTTCGATATACAGACGCTTGTTTTTTCAGATCTTCGACTTCAACTGCTATTTTACGTGTGCGGGAAAGAGCTTCATTAATGATGCGATCAGCATTTTTTTCTGCTTCACGAATGATAAGTTCAGCCTCTTTATTTGCATTACGCTTTACTTCTTCAGCCGTTTGTTCAGCAACGAGAATCGAATTTTTTAATGAGTTTTCGATATCGGAATAATGAGTAATTTTTTCGTTTAACGTATCGACTTTTTCCTGTAAATCTTGGTTTTCACGAATGAGCGCTTCATAATCTTTAATCACTTGATCAAGAAATTCATTCACTTCATCGATATCGTAGCCACGAAGTCCCCGATTAAACTCTTTGTTATGAATATCAAGCGGTGTTAATGGCACGGATGCCACCCCCTAAAGTTATAATTTTTTACTATATTGAATCCGCCATTTTCCTTTTCGGGTTTGTCCTTCAAGTACTTGCAATTTTGCTCTTCCGAAACCTCTAAGTGAAATTGTATCAAAAATATGGCATTCATACGACGGTTGTTCGACAACTTTCCAATTGATTTTTACGAGCGCTTTTTGTATGTATGTAACAGCTTTTGAACGTGAAATGTTAAAAATTTCAGCAAGCAATGCATCAAGTCGTAAAGCGGGAATTGTTCCAGTGTATGAACGCCATTCATCATCCGGTTCTATTAGTTCGTCTTTGCTTAGCTTATGTAATGTTACTGGAGCTCTTCCGACTGAGTCTAAGTGTAACATTACATATTCGGCGATTTCGTCAACTACGACAAACTGAACAGCTTGTCCATTTATAAGGATATCACCAAATTTTTCACGTTTTAACCCTAAACTCATTAAAGCTCCGAGAAGTTGGCTATGCTCAATTGTAAAAAATTTCACCGCGTATTGAAGCTCAAAAAAAGCGAGTCCATAATCTGAACGTTTTGGTTCAAAATAAGTGGGTGCAATAATACCCCGTTTTCGCTCAGCATCTTCTAATCCGCCATGAAAATAGGCGTTCACTTCCCCATCATAGTTCGCCAGTTGAGTCACAATTTCCTGCTGTCTCGGATCAAGAAAATCAGTTAGCCTAAAAGCATACGAGTCTTTTACCATTTGAATCCATTCAAACACTTGATCAAGAAATAGCCTTTCATCATGACGATAATGTTGATAAATATCCATCGATGTTACCTACATTAACATTTTAAAAATTTCTACGACTCCACGTTCAGCAAGACGTAGTGCAATAATCGCAACAATTGGGGAAATATCGATCATTCCTAGTGGCGGAATAATTTTTCGGAATGGTTCTAAATAAGGTTCTACGATCCGACCGAGCATTTGACCAAAGCCTGACTCCCTAGCGTTTGGAACCCAACTCATTAAAATATAAATGATGATGAGCCAAGAGTATATGTTAAGAATTGTAATGATTAAACTTGCAATTGTTCCCAAACTATTGCCACCGCCCTCAAATTAGTCCTCATGGATTATTTCTGAAATTTTACCTGATACATCTACGTTAGCAGGCGTACATAAAAATGTATGTTCACCGAGTTTTTGAATGTCACCGCCGATTGCATATACGGTTCCGCTAAGAAAATCAACAATGCGCTTCGCTTGATCATGAGGTACACGTTGAAGATTCATTGCAATGGCACGATGACTTTTTAGCTGATCAGCAATTTCTTGTACTTCTGAATAAACACGAGGTTCGACTAAAATTACTTTTACGTTTTGTTGTACACTTTGTAAGCTTACAACATTTTCAGCTTTTTTTACAGCCGAACGCTCGTCATATTGTGGTTCGCTCGTAGTTGCATACGCTTCTTCAATTTCGTACATTTCTTCATCGAGTTCGAAAAAACGTTTAAATTTTGACTTTATTCCCATATCATTTCAACTCCTATTCTATATTTGTTCCAACGATTGTGCTGCCAAGTCTAATAAAAGTCGCTCCTTCTTCAATTGCAATCGTATAATCGTTTGACATTCCCATCGATAAGTGCTCACACGGGGCATGAGGCAAGTGCATATTTTTCACTTTTTCTTGAAGTGATTTCAATGTTTTGAAAACTGGACGAATGAGGTTTTCATCATTCGTATGCGGCGCCATCGTCATGAGACCTATAACTTCTATATTTTCATATGATTGAAGATTTTCGATAAATGGAATGACTTCTTCCACAAATAAACCATGCTTTGATGTTTCTTTAGCGACATTTACTTGTACGAAACATTTTACTTTCTTAGTTGCTCGTTTGTTAATTTCTTTCGCTAATGACTGCCGATCAAGTGAATGGATATAGTCTACTTTATCGATTATATTTTTTACTTTTCTCGATTGAAGTGTACCAACAAAATGCCAGGTCGCCCGTTCTCCAATCGCTTCATATTTTTGAATAAATTGATTGTCACGATTTTCTCCGAGGTGTTTAATACCTAAATCGACTACAGCCTTCGCTCTTAGTTCATCGACATATTTCGTAACAGCTACGACCGTAATCTCTTCTCGGTTACGATTCGCTCTTTGACAAGCTTCTTCAATTTTTTTATGAACTGCTAAAATATTTTCTTTCATTATCAAGATGTTCTCACCCTAGTTTTTTCTTATGTAAACTGTCCTATCGTAATCCAATATATGCCATCATTCTTCCTGTTTGGCCATTCTCTTTTCGATGCGAAAAGAAAGTGGAATGTAAACAACTCGTACATAATGGAGACAGGTATATGTCTTTTTCAGGAATACCTGCTTGAATTAAGAGCAATTTATTCAACAATTTTAAGTTTAACATATATTGATTAGACTTATTTTTTTGCGCAACATTTTTATCGAATTGAAACTTGTTCACTTCACTCATGACAACATCATTCACTTCGTAGCAGCATGGCCCGATCGACGGTCCGATGACAACTTGTATCTTTGTAGGATCAATTCCTTCTTTCCGCCACGCTTCAACCATTTTTCCCGCTATGTTGGCAACTGTTCCTCTCCAACCCGCATGAGCAATACCAACCATTTGACGTTGCTTTTCAATAAAGTAAATAGGTACACAATCAGCATATAAAGAAACGAGTAAAATTCCACGCTCTGTCGTATATAGCCCATCTACCTCACGAATTGCGGTGTGTTCCGTCGTTGCACCTTTTCCTCTATCTCCACGCTTAACTTTATAAATGTTATTGCCATGGGGTTGTGTTCCAACAACCCACTGCTGTAAAGGAATGGAAAGCTTTTTCGCAACGATGTGCCGGTTATTTAATACATCACTTAGTCGGTCCTTAACGTGAAAGCCGACATTAAGAGACTGATACGGTGATTGACTTGTTCCTCCGTGTCGAGTTGTCATCCCAGCAATGATATGTTGATCGCTCTCCCACTTTTTTATAGATAATATCGATGGATCATCAGTTTCATACAAGGTTTCCGTCATTTCGACACCTCTTGTTTAATACTGAAAGTTTATTCTTTATTTTATCATATATTGTAAATGATTACTGCATCATGATTGCAATTCTTCATTAAATTCCGTTTCATTGAGACGGACGAGAATTACATCTGTACCAATTTTTATTATATTTTTCCAAGGGATCATCAGATCTTGATCACGACCGAATAAGCCCATCATTTTTCCGCTACTTTGAATAATAATCGCTTCAATTTTTCCAGTCGTCGTATTTATTTCTAAATCGTAAATGTGACCGAGTCTTTTTCCGTTGGAAACACTGACAACATCCTTTACTTGAAATTCAGAAATTTTCATATCCATTCCCACCTTTCAGTAAAGTATATGTACAACTAATAAAATTTGAACGTTTCGCTAAAAAAGAGTTTTAGTAGAACAAATATCACTAATAAACGATTGTTTTTTACAATTAGTCGACGTCATCAAACAATTTTTTGTGCATATTTTTCCTTCCTGCGGAGATACTTACTTAAGACACCATCCCCAATAGGAGGGAAAGAATTGACTCGACATAAAGTTGAAATTTGCGGAGTTGATACGTCTAAACTGCCTGTACTCAAAAATGAAGAAATGCGTATACTGTTTAAAAAAATGCAAAATGGTGATTTATCATCAAGAGAAAAATTAGTAAATGGAAATTTACGTCTTGTCTTAAGCGTCATTCAACGATTTAATAACCGTGGCGAATATATCGATGATCTCTTTCAAGTTGGTTGTATTGGGCTTATGAAATCGATCGACAATTTTGATTTAAGCCACAATGTTAAATTTTCAACGTATGCAGTACCGATGATTATAGGTGAAATTAGGAGGTATTTACGAGATAACAACCCGATTCGAGTATCACGTTCGTTAAGAGATGTTGCTTATAAGGCGTTACAAGTAAGAGATAAATTAATGGTTAAACATTCAAAAGAGCCAACGGCTCAGGAAATTGCAAAGGAACTAGGCGTCCCGAAAGAAGAAGTGGTTTTTGCATTAGATGCGATTCAAGATCCTGTCTCATTATTTGAACCTATTTACAACGATGGGGGAGACCCAATCTATGTGATGGATCAAATTAGCGATGATAAAAATAAAGATACGTTTTGGACAGAAGACATTGCCGTAAAAGAAGCGATGACACGGCTAAATGAGAGGGAAAAATCGATCTTAATTATGCGCTTTTTTCAAGGGAAAACTCAAATGGAGGTGGCAAATGAAATTGGAATTTCTCAAGCCCAAGTTTCGAGGCTAGAAAAAGCAGCGATCCAACAAATGAATAAAAATATTCAGTGAGATAGCAAGTTGCTATCTCACTTTTAAATAAACGTAAATGTATGACCCAGACTTAACAATAGAGCGAGCTTACAATTTCTTGACCATGTTTTCGTGTCTCATATCGATGAACAAGTTAAAATTTCGACGCACTCACATAATTACATTACACCATTTTGTTAAATTCCTTCCTTAACCTTTTAATAATTCGTTTTTCTAATCGGGAGATGTACGATTGAGAAATCCCTAGTAAATCTGCAACATCCTTCTGTGTTTTTTCTTCTTTACCGCTTAAACCAAAACGCAATTCCATAATTTGTTTTTCACGATCATTTAGTGTATATAGTGCTTTAAACAACAATTTACGATTGACTTGGTCTTCAATTCCTTTCGTAATAATATCATTTTCCGTTCCTAATACGTCCGAAAGTAACAGCTCATTCCCATCCCAATCGACGTTTAGCGGTTCATCGAAGGAAACTTCTGAACGTGTTTTATTATTTCTTCGTAAATACATTAAAATTTCATTTTCAATACAACGGGAAGCATACGTGGCAAGTTTTATTTTTTTCTCAGGATTAAACGTATTCACTGCTTTTATTAATCCAATTGTACCGATGCTAATTAAATCTTCAATATTAATACCCGTATTTTCAAATTTTCGTGCGATGTATACAACGAGTCTTAAATTATGTTCAATTAATCGCGAACGCGCATCTGCATCTCCTTTAGGAAGCTTAGCAATTAATACCGCTTCTTCCTCTTTTGATAATGGAGCTGGTAATGCTTCATTTCCTCCAATATAATAAATTTCATCCGTTTTTATTCCGAATCGATTTAGAATTTTGTGCCAAAACTTGATCATTCGGAATTTCCACATTTTCATCTTTCTCTTCCTCCATTCTCATTTTAAGATGCGTGTTTATGTAGCAGCATTTTAGGATGCAATATGCATTCAAAATCTCCATCACTTGACAGACGTTGCTTGCTTAAACCAACTAAACAATGTTTGACAATAAACTTGTCATCGTTATGAACGATTTCAATACGTTCAGGTCGCAACGCGACAAGCATCTGTTGCTCTTGTCCAACAGAACGAAATGGAATAAGCCTAACTCTTGAATACCACGGATGTTCGTTGTCAATCATTGAAAGAGAGCTCTCATGTAATTCGTGTAATTGTAGTGACTTGTTTACGGTTGATATATCCATAATCATAACCGGAACTTTCGTAATCGGATCAGTAAGCAGATTTCCACTATCTATCAACCCTTTCAACTGAATAATTTCTTCCTCTATAAATATTTGAACATCCGCCATTTGCTCAAATGTCATTGAACGGTACTCCATGTTAGTCAACCGTTCCCGTGTGAAAAACCATAGCAACGGAAAACCGATTGCGACGAAAAGCCAGCTTATCGGATCACCATATCCTGTGAATGGCATTGAAGCGATTCCATTCAATAATTGAGAATCCGTCAGTAAAAAAAAGCGGACTGCAATCAATCCTCCTCCAATCATGAATGTTACGAAATAAAACATAGCAACATTCTGAAAAAAATAAGAAAACCGTTTAAACCGAAATGCGATATAAACGATAATCATAGAACATATAAATTTACTAACAGGATGATAAAAGACTGATGCATAATGGGTAAATATAAGTAATACGTACATCGAAGCAACTGCTGAGCTAATCGCTATCCGTAACTTATTTATTTTTCTTTTCAGAAACAGTCCCGTAAGCATTAACAAGAGATAATCTGTGAAAAAATTCAAAAGCCAAATGACATCTACATAAACCGTCAAGTTAGCTCATTCCAATCCTTATTCTTGTCTTTAGTATATAATTATTCTATTGATAAGTTTGTCAGTTTATGACGAGCATCTCCTTGTTATTTTGAATAAAGCACACTATTTTTGTCACCACTGATGGTAGATTGGATCAAAAAAACACGACAAGCATTTGTCGTGTTTTTAAAACAGCTTTTCATTTTTAACGTACTGCACATACTTGCGCGTTAGAAACCTGTAGACAGACTAAGGACGCCACGTTCGAGACACCCAATGATTATTCAACGATGTATTGTTCTACGTAAGGAAAGAATAAATTTGCAACTAGAAGAAGCTCGATGTAGTTGCAAATATTAAGCCCCTAATATAAGCGCAACCAAGCCTTTGTCTGCGTCTTAAAAGACTTGCCAATAGGCAAGTTTCCTTTATGGGTTTACTCTCCTCAGTACAGCACACTCGACGGAGCCCCTGTGGGCCTAAGTCTCGCTTTTCCACGTGTCAAATGCCCGTAATTTCACTCGTTCAAACGGGCGTTAGAAACCTGATAAGTCTCGCTAACCATTAGCTGTTAAATAGGCAGGCAGACTACAAACGCCACATCGTGTGGCAACGTCTGCATGACCCACTTCCTGTGGTCCTAAGTCTCGCTTTTCCACGTGTCAAACGCCCGTAATTTCACTCGTTCAAACGGGCGTTAGAAACCTGATAAGTCTCGCTAACCATTAGCTGTTAAATAGGCAGGCAGACTACAAACGCCACATCGTGTGGCAACGTCTGCATGACCCACTTCCTGTGGTCCTAAGTCTCGCTTTTCCACGTGTCAAACGCCCGTAATTTCACTCGTTCAAACGGGCGTTAGAAACCTGATAAGTCTCGCTAACCATTAGCTTACGCTAATGGAAGTCTCGCTTTATCGGCGGCGATTTCGGTTCCTCAAAAATGTTGGAATGTCTAGCGTATCACCTGTATCTTGGTATTGAGTGCCAAACTTTCTTTCATCTGCTTGAGGCGCTTCTTCTTTTTGACTACTCACGTTCGGCTGAACATTTGATTGAGTCATTCGGCTCGGTGCCTGTTGTCGTTGGCTATTTTCTTTTTCATCGAAACCAGTTGCAATCACAGTTACGACAATCTCTTCCTTTAAATCTTCGTTAATAACGGAACCAAAGATCATATTTACGTCTTGATCGGAAGCTGATGATACGATATCTGCTGCTTCATTCACTTCGTAAAGACTTAAATTCGCACCGCCGCTAATATTCATTAATACACCTTTCGCTCCATCAATTGAAGTTTCTAGAAGTGGGCTTGAAATTGCTTTTCGTGCTGCTTCAGATGCACGATTTTCTCCCGTGGCGATCCCGATGCCCATTAATGCTGTCCCTTTTTCAGTCATAATCGTCTTTACGTCAGCAAAGTCTAAGTTAATTAAACCCGGAACCGCAATTAGATCTGAAATTCCTTGTACTCCTTGTCGAAGTACGTTATCTGCTTCTCTAAACGCTTCAAGCATCGGTGTATTTTTATCAACAATTTCAAGTAAACGGTCATTCGGTATAACGATGAGTGTATCAACTTTTTCTTTAAAAACAGAAATTCCATTCGCGGCTTGACTTGAACGCTTGCGACCTTCAAACGTAAATGGTTTCGTTACAACACCAACTGTTAACGCACCGTTTTCTTTCGCAATCTCAGCGATTACAGGCGCAGCTCCAGTCCCTGTGCCGCCACCCATTCCAGCTGTCACAAATACCATGTCCGCACCGTTTAATGCTTCAGCAATTTGTTCTTTGCTTTCCTCAGCGGCTTTTTTGCCAATTTCAGGATTAGCTCCGGCTCCAAGGCCTCTCGTTAGTTTCGTACCAATTTGAAGTTTCGTTTCTGCTAAAGATAAATTTAACGCTTGTGCATCGGTATTAACTGCAATGAAGTCAACGCCGCGAACACCGTGTTCAATCATTCTGTTTACCGCATTGCTTCCACCACCACCGACGCCTATCACTTTAATCTTTGCTAATTGATGAACATCCATATCGAATTCTAGCATCTTAAATCCTCCTAAGTTTTGAAAATCGTATCACTCTTCTTTAATCAAAAAAAGATCCAAAGAAACTTTTCACTTTCGTTACTACGTTCGAATTGCTTTCATCGTTACGTTTCTTCTTCTGATCCGCTACCTTTTTCTTTGGTTTGGGTGGAAGTTCATGGCTAATTCCGGCAGCAACTTCTCGACCTTGTATTTTTACATTACGATATGTAAATTGGATTAATCCAACTCCTACCGTGTATTTTGGCTCACGAACACCTAAATAGTCAGGTGAAGCCACTCTGACATTGTTTTCAAGAATATATTGTGACAACTCTAAGACACCAGGCATGGAGGCTACCCCACCTGTTAGGACATAGCCACCTGGAAGGTTCGGGTAACCGAGACCCTCTAATTCTTTATCGACCATTTCAATCATTTCTGTAACCCGAGCTTCAATAATGTGTGCTATTTCAAACTGATTATATTCTTCTTCCTTTGCACTTCCAATTCTAGTAACCTTAAAAACTTCTTCATCTGTTGAAAGATCAATAAAAGCATGTCCGTGTTTAAGTTTAACTCTTTCCGCTTCTTCGGTTGAAATACGTAAACCGACCGAAATATCTTTCGTTATATGTTCTCCTCCAACAGGAATGACGCTTGTTTTTCGTAAGTAACCTTCTTCAAAAACTGAGATTGTCGTACATCCGCCGCCAATGTCGATTAGTGCAACACCAAGTTCTCGTTCATCACGAGAAAGTGCGATTGAGCCAGCTGCAATCGATTGTAAACAAATGTCAGCAATGACTAAACCTGCTTTTTCTACACAACGCAATAAATTATGTAGGATTGTCTTTGAACCTGTAATGATCGTTCCTTCCATTTCTAAACGAACACCGATCATTCCACGTGGATCATTAATTTCATCTAACCCGTCTACAATAAATTGGCGAGGGATGACGTCGATAATTTCACGTTCTGGCGGAATTGAAACAACTTCAGCTGCCTCAATAACGCGAATAACATCCTCATTACGAATTTCACGATCTTCACTCGATACAGCGACAACACCATGACATGGTTGGAGCGCAATATGATTACCACCAACACCAACAATGACAGACTCAATTTGAACACCAACCATTCTCTCGGCTTGTTCAACAGCTTTTTTTATTGAACGCACGGTTTCATCTATATCAACGATTGCACCTTTATTCAACCCTTGTGACGGTGCCGTTCCAACACCAATGATATTTAAAGATTCATCGACCATTTCACCGATAATTACTTTTATATTCGATGTTCCGATGTCTAAGCTAACAAATATGTCGTTGCTGTTCAATCTCAGAGCACCACCTTATTCATTGTTACAAATAAATAGTTCGATTAAAACTGTATTCCACATAAAAGGGGTCATTCCCTCTTTTTTTATTAAGATTTTCAGCTGTTTTTTCTCTTTTCGGACCACTTCTGTAAAAAAATACGGCGAATAATTGCTATATTATTAAACAATCGTACGCCAAAAGCGAAAATAGCCGCTAAATACAAGTCTACACCAAGATTAACACCGAGAAAAGCTAAACTTGCAGCTAGAACAATATTAAAGAAAAAGCCTGAAATAAATACACGATCGTCAAAGGTCGATTGCAAATGGGCTCGAATACCACCAATGAGTGTGTCTAATGCTGCTAATACGGCAATTGACAAATATTGTGTGTATTCTTCCGGCACTCGCAACTCTGTTGAAAAGCCTAACATAATACCGATTAATAGTCCGAGTAGCGGAAGCCACATTACGAACCCTCCTCATATTGTTGCATATAGTTTACTTTAATGTTTCGATCGTAAGGAATAATATGAACGTTATTTTTCAACTCTGCAGTGATGGACAAGTTTTCCTCGGCAAACTCATCCGAAATTTTCGATGCTTTAAATTGGTCCAAAAGCTTTGCGACATCATCTGCAACGATTTTAATTTCAATCGGCAAATCCGGTAACGAGCGATTATTCAAAAACGTCTGTCCATTCACTTCTCTAACCGCTGTTAAAGCTATGACTCGTTGTTCTGCGATTGAAATATGTTCAATCCCAAACGTATTTAATTCATTCATAAGACGAGAAAGTAATTCTGCTGTTAATTGCGGGATTTCTTCCCCGATCAATTCTTCCTTGAATAATGGTTCGATTCGGAGAACGATGCCTTTACTATATACAGTCGTTAAACCGGCTTCATGTTTCAATTTTTTTAATGCTTCTTCCATTACGAGTACCCGGTCTTGATCTGAGTTTTGCTTATACTCATTAAGTAATATTTCATAATGGGAAATTTCCGTATTTAACTGAAGTTGTTTTTGTTTCTCTTTTTCCAAATCTTCCCTTAACTCCCATATGCTTCTTGTATCACGTTCATTCGGACTTTTAAACGTTTGGAATTGTACTGCTAACATAAATCCAAGTATTAACGTACTTAATGTAAAAACGATGATCGATTGTGGCTTCAAGCCCCTCTTCCTTTCCCACTAAAAAAAGGTTCCATCACAACTTCAGATTTTTTTTCAATCGATACTTCAATCCCATTTTCAACGAGTTGGTCTTTTACATTTCCTTTTAAGTTTATTGAAGATTCCATCATATCTACATCGCCAATTGCGGCGATTTCAAATGGAGCAAAGTATTGAACTCCATCAACCTCAACCACTGGACCGATACACAAAATATATGAGTTAAATGAAATCCGTTGCCCATTAATCGAAATGGCTTCTGCACCGGAAATGAGCAATTCATTAATGACTTTTTGAATATGGTGTTCGTGAACGATATAGTTGTTTGGATTATCTTGGTCTGGTATGTAAGATGAATCACGAAGGGAAACGACGATACCAGGACCTTTTACTTTCACCGTACCTGTCACCATTCTTAGTTGTTCAAGTTCTTCAACGAGTTTTGAACTCATTTTTTCGTTATCGACTTGATTTTTTTCAATTTCTTGAACTTCAGCCTGTAATTCTTTTAATTCATTAAACCTTGTGCTATTTTCATTTTGAATTCGCAAAATTTCATCGCGAAGCTTGTCTTTTTTTTCCCATTCTGTTTCAGATATACGACTCAAATTTTTTTCTTTCGTCGTAAGATGATAAGAGTATGAGAGCATGAATCCAACAAGTAACAGAACGAGAGCGTAGATAACGTGTTTACCCTTCACTTTCATGTTCTGTTTCCTCCTCATTCTTACTCTTATACTCTTCAAAATAAGTACTAACATTTAAATGAATAATCCCGCGTTTTCCAGGCTCAATTTGACTGACTACAGCAGGATATTTTCTTAGATTTTCAGCGAGATTCGCTACAGATGTCCTTACTTCAAATCCATCATTCATAAAAACGCGTAAATCATAGGAGATTGTTTCAGATGAGGTGAACTTTATTTCAGAAATTCGTTGAATTAAGCTTTGGGGCAGTTGCTTCAATTCATTTGCAATTTCTTCTAATTTCTTTTTATCTGCATTTGCCAAAATAGGTGCATTTACAGGAGTTTCATCTGATAAAAGCTTGTCAATTACTCTACCGTTTTCCAAAATTGGAAAATAGGCATCTTTCTCTTTTAAATAAGCGACTCTAACAAATTCCTTCACTTCTATGTAAATTGTATTCGGAAAACGTTTGTGAACTTTAACATCAGACAATTGAACATTTGATTTTAAAAGCTTATTCTCTAACTCTTTCGTATTAATGTTCCAAAAGCTTGTCTCATTCGTTAAATTGCCAGCTTTTACAATAGAAGAATCAGCAACGTAATGGTTGCCTTCAATTGTAATTTTACCAATTTTGCTTAACGGTGATTGTAAATAAACGACGAGCAAGATTAATAAAAAAAAGAGCGACAAGTATATAATTAAACGTCGATTCGCTTTCCGCTTCCTCTCCGCTTTTAATTTAGGAATTCGGTCTTCTATTGTTATGACCTTTCCACTTTTCATCTGTTCGCCTCCGCTAGAAAAATACGACGTCTTAATTATAACACAATTCATATGTTCGTTACTTTGCATCTCAATGAAAATTTATTTCAAACTGTAACAAGATTTACATCTAATCACAAAAACACCTTTCTATAATTAGAAAGGTGTCTTACATTCATGAAAGAACAATAAGAATAGCGATAAACATTCTGTCAACTAACTGGGGTTTCGCCAACAATTTCAACTTCCGTTTCCAGCTCTATGTTATATTTTTCTTTAATCGTTTGTTTAATAAATGCTATTAAGTCGAGCACATCTTGCGCCTTCGCCTTGTCTTTATCTACATTTATAATGAAATTTCCATGCATGCTTGAAATCATAACGCCGCCCATTTTTTTTCCTTTTAACCCTGCTTTTTCAATTAATGCACCAGAGTGATCAGGTAACGGGTTTCGAAAGACGCTACCACAGCACGGATCGTTCCAAGGTTGTGTGTCACGCCGGTAGTCTTTATGTTTTTTCATTTCTTGTACAATACGATCTTTGTCTCCTTTTTTCAATTGCATTTCAACTTCTACGACAATTCCGCGTTCAGCTTGCAGTCGCGATGTGCGATACGAAAACTGCATATCTTTATTTGTTAGCCATTTCATCGTTCCATCTGAAAACAAAACATGTACACGCGTTACGATGTTTGACATATCTGATCCGTGCGCACCTGCATTCATATATACTGCTCCACCAACGGAGCCGGGAATACCACCTGCAAATTCTAAACCAGATAGCCCTTTTCGACTTATTATTGTCACGAGCTTTATGAGTGGATACCCGCCACCGACTACAATTCTTTCTTCATCAACATAATTAAGATGCTGAATTCCTTTTGCTAAATTGATGACGACACCTTTTATTCCGCCATCTTTTATAAGTAAGTTTGAACCTCGGCCGATTACAAACCACTCTTTTCCTGCAGTACCGATAAAGTCCATCAATCTTATTAAACTTTCAACGTCTTTCGGCTCTACATATAATTCAGCTGGACCGCCTAATTTTATTGTCGTATGTTTTGATAAAGGTTCATTTATGACAACATGACCGATATTTTCTTGACGTAATGTTTCTGCAAACTGTTCCATCAACTCTTCCTCTCTTTATATCACTTTTAGTACCTTGCATACCGGCTAATATTAAGTAAAATCCCAATACTTCCGAGCATAAGGGTTAACGACGAACCACCATAACTTAGAAAAGGTAACGTAATCCCAGTAACCGGCATTAAACCTGTCACTACACTAATGTTAATGACAACTTGAATGACGACCATCCCAATGATGCCGACTGCTAAATAACTTCCAAACGTATCGGGTGCACCACTTGCAATACTAATCCCTCTCCACAGCATAATACAAAACAAGGCTAAAACAAAAGTGCCACCTAAAAATCCTGTTTCCTCAACGAGTATTGAATAAATAAAATCTGTTTGTGGCTCTGGTAAATAAAAAAACTTTTGTCGGCTTTGTCCAAGACCTAACCCCATAATTCCTCCTGGACCGATCGCATATAACGATTGAATAATTTGAAAGCCGCTACCGAGAGGATCACTCCACGGATCTAAAAACGATGTAATTCGTTGCATACGATACGGTGCTGAAATGATCAATGCACCTAATCCAATTAAACCGATAAGGCCAAGCCCGAAAAAGTGTGATATTCTCGCACCAGCTATGTAAATCATGACAATACAAGTTCCGACCATGACAACCCCAGTTCCTAAATCGGGTTGTAACATAATCATTCCAAAAGCGAGAAAAATTAAAGATAAAGAAGGCAATAAACCTTTGCGAAACGTTATAATATACTTCTGATTTTCCGTTAAAAATCGTGCTAAAAAAATAATCATCGCAATTTTCATAAATTCAGAAGGTTGAATTGAAAATGCTCCGACGCCAAGCCAACTTCTCGCTCCGCCACGAACAAGACCGATGCCAGGAATCAATACGATAATTAAAAGAATAAAACAAACGATGAGCAACACTTTCGACCATTTTCGCCAAACCCAGTAGTCTATGTTCATAACGAACAACATCACAGCGATTCCGATACCGGCAAAGAGAAATTGTCGCTTAACAAAAAAGAAAGAGTCATGAAAACGATAATCAGCCCATACTGCACTCGCACTGTAAACCATAATAAGTCCGATCATTAATAACAAAAGTGTGGATACGATTAATAAATAATCAGGCTTATCTCTTTTCTTCACCATCATGCGAAACACCTCAAAACACTTTCGTTTTCGCAACAGTTAACAGCCTGTCACACTTTTAATTTATGCACACTATTTATAAACATGTCTCCTCTTTCTTCAAACGTTTTATACTGATCCCAACTTGCGCAAGCAGGTGAGAGTAAAATCACATCCCCTTCAGTTGAAAATTCATAGGCGGTTCGAACTGCTTCTTCCATTGATTGTACAATTTTTGTTGAATGCACACCCGCTCGTAATGCCGTTTGCTGAAGCTTTTCCGCGGTTTCTCCGAAAGAGACGACAGATTTTACATGTTTTTTAAAAACGGGAATGAGTTCATCAAATCCGTTACCGCGATCTAACCCGCCCGCTAATAAGATAACTGGAGCGTCAAACGAAGTGATCGCTTTCTCAGTCGCGAGTAAATTTGTCGCTTTTGAATCGTTATAAAATTTTCGTCCATCCACTGTTACAATGTACTCAAGGCGATGTTTCACACCTTGAAATGTCGTGAGTACTCGCTCAATCCATTCATTTTGTACGCCATAAAGCTTTGCAACTGCGATAGCAGCTAATACATTCTCCAAATTGTGTTCTCCTGGAAGTGCTATCTTTGTTGTTGAGATAATCGGTTCATCATTAAAATGAACGATACGATTGTTTACCCAAGCACCATTCGCAAGCTTCTTTTTTTGAGAAAAAGGGATGAGAGTCGCCGCACATTTTTTTGCAATTGCCGTGACAAGTTCATCATCTGCATTGTAAATGAAAAAATCTTCTTGTGACTGATTCATACAAACATTTGATTTTGCTGCTACATAGGCCACTTTCGATCCGTGGTAATCAAGGTGAGCATCAAAAATATTAAGTAATACGGAAACTTTCGGTTTAAATTCGACGATGCCCATTAATTGAAAGCTCGAGAGCTCAGTAACAATCACGTTTTCTTCAGAAGCATCTGTAGCAACATCAGATACGACCGTACCAATATTGCCCGCAATGAGAGGCTGCTGATTACTTTCTTTTAATAACTCGTTAATAAGCATTGTCGTTGTCGTTTTTCCGTTAGAACCCGTAATCCCGATAAATTCTGCCTTCGACACTTGGTAAGCTAACTCAACTTCTGTAATAACGGGAATGTTTCGTTTTTTAGCTTCTTCGATAAGCGGATTGTCATAGCGAATCCCTGGATTTTTCACGATTAGATCAAAATCGTTATCAAGCAAATGCAAAGGGTGCCCACCACAAACAACTTCAATTCCGAGTTGCTCAAGTTCTTTCGCTTTTTCATTTTCTTCATAACGCTTTAAATCGTTCACAATAAGAGAAGCGCCTAATTGATGCAAGAGTAGAGCCGCTGAATATCCACTTTTCGCTAACCCTAAAATTAAAATCTTTTTATTGTTGTACATCCTAAGTTGTTTCATATTACACCCACACCTCTAAGTAAATTCCGAGTGCTGCAAATAAAAAACCGACGATCCAAAAGGTAACAACGACACGCCATTCAGACCATCCTGATAATTCATAATGATGGTGGATTGGAGTCATTTTAAACACTCGTTTTCCTGTTAGTTTAAAAGAAATCACTTGTATGATGACTGATAATGTTTCAATGACGAAAATGCCACCGATAATCATTAACAGAAGTTCCATTTTTGCTAAAATTGCAACGGAAGCCAGTGCCCCTCCTAAAGCTAAAGAACCGGTATCACCCATAAACACTTTCGCTGGATGAGCATTAAAAACTAAAAATCCTAGAACAGCCCCAACGATGGCAGCTGAAAAAATCGCAACTTCAAATTGTGACTCGTTCCAAGTTAACACAGCAAATGTGCCAAAAGCTACCGCTGCTGTTCCAGCTAACAAGCCATCAAGCCCATCTGTTAAATTGACAGCATTGGACGTTCCAACGAGCATAAAAATAATCAGAAATGGATATAGTAAACCTAGATCAATGGCTAAATCCGTTCCTGGAACAACAATGTTCGTAGAATGTCCCGTTCTAAGTAGCCCGAAATAAAAAATCAGCGAAACAATTAGTTGCCCGATCAATTTCTGTTTTGATGTTAAACCGAGATTGCGTTTTAATACAACTTTAATAAAATCATCGATAAAACCGATCAGTCCGAAACCGAGCGTTACTACTAATAACAAAACAATCTCAGAAGACCATTCTAAGCGATAATAAACAGCAATGCTAGCCGCTGCAAGCCCAGAAAGTAAAATAACAACGCCTCCCATCGTAGGCGTTCCAGATTTTTTTTGATGCCATTTTGGTCCTTCATCACGGATACTTTGACCAAATTTTAGCCGCTTTAAAAAAGGGATGACAAACGGTGATAATATAACGGCTATGATAAAAGCTCCAAGCAATGTATAAATGAGTGTCTTTATAAGCATAATGCCAAACCTCTCTTTTCACTAACGACTAACGAGATTTTCAACGATCGATTCAAGCTTCATTCCACGTGATGCTTTAAATAACACGACGGTTTCCGATGTTAACCTTAATTCAAGTTGAATGAGAGCTTCTTCTTTTGAATGACAAAAAATAACATCGCCCTCCCACTTTCGTTCAAGCAACGCTTCGCCAATCCAGATGCCTTTATCTCCGATACAAATTATCGTATCGATATCGTCTCCAACATAATTTGCGACTTTTTCATGCAATGATTTCTCGCTTTCTCCAAGTTCATACATATCCCCTAAAACTGCTATCTTCTTTTTATAATCTTGGAGCAGTGAAAGTGATTGTAGCGCCGCGATCATCGAAGTAGGGCTCGCATTATATGCGTCATTAATTAGCAATGACCCATTTTTCCCTCTCTCTCGCTGCAATCGCATTCCTGTCAACTGGATGCTTGCTAATCCTTTTTGGATCTTCTTTTCCGCAACTCCTAAATATTTGGCTAAAACTATCGCATACAAAGCGTTTTTTACGTTATGTTTACCTAGCAGTGGTAGTTTATAAGTCGAACGTTCATCATTTAAACGAAACACTTGCTCATGTTCATTACTAGAAAGAAGTGTAATCTTTTTTTCATTATGATCACTAAACCCACATGAAATAACATGCGTATTTTTTAACTTTGATGGTAGCAATGGCTCATCACCATCGATGAGTAACATTCCTTGCTCAGCTAAGCCATCGCATATTTCTAGTTTTGCTTTTGCGATATTTTCACGAGTACGCAACTGTTCTAAATGGGAATCTCCAATATTCGTAATGATTGCAAAATGAGGCTTTGCGAGTTGACTAAGAAATGAAATTTCACCAAAATGGTTCATACCCATTTCTAAAATAAGTACTTCGCAGCTTTCCTCCATTGAAAGTATCGTTAATGGCATTCCAATGTGATTATTAAAATTCCCTTGTGTTTTATGCGTTTGAAACGTACTGCTTAACAAAGAAGAAACGAGATCTTTTGTCGTCGTCTTCCCATTGCTTCCCGTAATCGCGATAACAGTAGGCTGAACTTTCTCTAAAAATTTTTTTGCCGTCCTTTGCAAAGCTTTTAAAGTATCATTGACAACGATAAACGGAATTTTATTTTGAAGATGTTTCGGAATTTGTTTTTCTTTTTGCCAATATGTTGCAACAGCACCATTATCAATGGCTTCCTCAATAAAGTCATGACCGTCGAATCGCTCCCCTTTGATGGGAATAAATAACCCATTATTCACACGCTCTTTACTATTCGTAAAAACATTTTCAATCCGTTGATTTTTTTTAATTCCTATAACGGTTTCTCCAATCGATTCAAAAAAAGTAAGCTGCTGTTTCATACGCTTTAACCTCTCTTTATCGCCTCACGAGCAACTGCACGATCATCAAATGGATAAATCTGCTTTCCAATAATTTGTTCTGTCTCATGCCCTTTTCCAGCAATTAAAATGACATCTCCTGGTTCAGCCTGTTCAATTGCGTATTCAATCGCTGCCTTCCGATCGACAATCGTTTTAAAATTGCCTTGTAAATGACGAGTCATATCACGGATAATGTCGTTCGGATCTTCGCTTCGTGGATTATCAGAAGTAAAAATCGCTTCATCTGCATGTTGTACAGATATTTTTCCCATGAGAGGACGTTTCAATTTATCACGATCTCCACCACACCCGACAACAACAAATACTTTCTTGTTTGCAAATTCTTTAATTGTTTTCAATACGTTTAGTAAACTGTCTGGTGTATGTGCATAATCAACGAGAACGGTAAAATCTTGGCCTTCATCAATTAATTCAAATCGACCTGGCACCCCTTCTACTTGTTCTAAGCTAGATTTAATCTCAGCAAGTGAGAGACCAGAGACGAGACATGCTGCACATGCTGCAAGCGCATTGTACACACTAAACATTCCCATTAATTTCATCGTTATTTTTTCGTTGCCGAACGGCGTACATAACATAAAACTCGTACCGTTACTTGACAACGTAATCTGCTGTGCAGAAATATTAGCGTCCTTTTCGATTCCGTACGTTATAACTTCAGCTGCAGTAATTGTACGATAATAAGCAGAAGCTGGATCGTCATGATTTAAAATTGCGTATTTTTTCCGATTTTTACTATATGTATTTCCTAATTGTGAAAAAAGAATTCCCTTCGCTTGTTTATAAGCATCCATCGTTTCATGGTAATCTAAATGATCTTGTGACAAGTTCGTAAACAGGGCAATATCAAAGTCGCAACCGCGAACACGACCGAGGTGTAGAGCGTGAGACGATACTTCCATAATTGCTGTGCCTGTACCGCCTAGAACCATCTCATAAAACATCTTTTGCAATGCTAATGATTCTGGCGTCGTATTGGCAACCTCATGCTCAACACCGTTAATTTTAGTGTTAATCGTTCCGATTCTACCTGTTTTTCTGCCAGCATCTTCAAATATTTTATCAATTAAATAGGTCGTCGTCGTTTTTCCATTCGTTCCAGTAATTCCAATTAAATGTAATTTATTTGTCGGTGATTGATAAAATACATCCGCAAGAATTGCCATTGCTCGTTGAGAGTCTTTAACTTGAATAGTTGGAACATCTACATTCACTGGTCGTTCAACGATGAGAGCAACTGCCCCATTTTGAACCGCTTCCTTTGCAAAATCATGACCATCAACTGTAAAACCTTGCATACAAATAAATAAACTTCCTTGCGTCACCTTCCGTGAATCCATTTCAATTGAGTGAATGGTAGGATTCCCTTTCACTACCCACTTTTTTATAAATAAATGTTCAATAAGATTTTCTAGCTCCATCATTCTCAATCCTCTCGGGTGTTTACTAAGAAAGCCAAGCTTATTTCGAAAATGGTTTAGGTTTAAGTGAGAGCTGACAGTCTAATTGCCTAACAAATTTTAGGATCAATCAGTTGAGAAATCAGTTTGAAGACTAGATTAATGTTAGCAGGACCTTCTTGCTTATACCTGCACTTAACCTAGATATAGACGTTTTTCACTTTATCGCTTAGTTTATAAGCTGCCCCATATATTCTAATGCGTAGACGATTATTTGTCACCTAAATATATACGAATCGTTGATCCTTCTTTTACCTTCGTGCCAGGAGATGGAGATTGCTGAATAACTTTATGACCTGAACCGGACGAATCGATGTCAAGATTATAAAAAGCGTTATGAATTTCTTCCACGGTTTGCCCAACCAATTTTGGTACTTCAACAAGTGGGGTGTCTGTCCACGTTCTTTCTTTTTCAATTTGTTTTTTCCGCGGCTTCACTTCCATCACACTTAAACTATCTTTTATAATGTTACCAGCGATCGGGGCAGCAACTGTTCCCCCGAATTGAACCGTACCTTTTGGATTATCAACCGCTACATATACGATAATTTGTGGATCGTCAGCTGGCGCAAATCCAATAAACGAAACGATATAGTTGTTCGTTAAATATTTTCCACCAACCGCCTTTTGAGCTGTCCCAGTTTTACCGCCAACCCGAAATCCATCTATAAATGCGTTTTTCCCTGTCCCTTTTGCTACAACACTTTCTAAAGACTCGCGAATTTTCTTTGATGTCTCTTCTGAAATGACTTGGCGTTTCTTTTTTGGTGTTTTTCGCTCGATCACTCGATTCGTTTCGGGATCAATCCATTCTTTTGCAATATATGGTTCATATACATAACCGCCATTAATCGCAGCGGAAACTGCAGTAATTTGCTGAATCGGGGTTACTGAAACACCTTGGCCAAATGAGCTTGTCGCTAATTCAACAGGTCCTACATGATCAAGGTTAAATAAGATACCTGTTCCTTCTCCTTGAAGATCAATGCCTGTTTTTTCACCAAAACCAAAATTGCGAATGTACGAAAATAATGTTTCTTTGCCTAATTTTTGCCCCATATTAACAAAGCCAGGGTTACAAGAATTTTCAACAACCTCTAAAAAGGTTTGCGATCCATGACCACCTGACTTCCAACACCTTAGTCGAGCATTTGCAACTTTAACGTAGCCTGGATCATGAAAATGGTCATCGTGTAAATCAATTTTATTTTCTTCCAATGCAGCCGCCAGTGTAATAATTTTAAATGTTGAACCCGGTTCATACGTGCTCCAAACGGGTTTATTTTGGTTATAAACTTCAGGTGGAACTTCACGAAAGTTTTCTGGATTGAAATCAGGTCTGCTTGACATTCCGAGAATTTGACCTGTATTTGGATCCATTGCAATAGCCAATGCACCATCTGGTCGATAGATCGTTTCAGCATTATCAAGCTCTCGTTCAATGATCGTTTGAATTCTCGAGTCAATCGTCAACTTTAAATGAAGCCCGCTTTGTGAAGGTGTATAATCATCAGATAAAAACGGCATTCTATTTCCTTTTGCATCAGCGTAAAATTCAACCCGACCTTTTTTTCCACTCAATTCTTCATCATAACTTTTCTCTAAGCCTGTTAATCCTTGATTATCTATGCCAGCGAAACCGAGCACATGTGATAAGTAACTCCCAAATGGATAATGACGTTTGTTATCTTCAGCAATGTATACTCCTGGAATACGTAACTTGCGAATTTCATTCGCTTTTTCATTTGAGATTTTCCTTCCTTCGGGATGAATCCACGCTGACGAAGCTTGTCTCGTTAATATTTTGTATACCTTATCTTGTGGCATATCCAAAATAGAAGCTAACTGTTCAGAAGCAGCATGAGCGTCCTTCACTTGTCTTGGGACGACAAGTACAGAAGGTGCACTCACGTTTTTTGCCAACGCAATGTCGTTCCGATCTAAAATTTCACCACGTTCTGCTTCGAATGGGATGTTCCGACTCCAAGAGTCCTTTGCTTTTTCTGTCAACCATTCTCCTTGAACGATTTGAACATAACCTAAGCGAATGACTAAAATTAAAAAAATAACGATCCCGATTAAAAAAGCAAAAATTAATCTTCTTCGTACTGTTACATTTGAAACGCGCAAAGTGAGGACCCCCCTATCCCTTAACTCGCTTCAAATATATGCTTGGACGAAAGTAATTAGACTTGTCTTTTCTAATCGTTTGGGGGTGATAATTCAAGCTTAATCGTATCGCCTTCTCGAACAATTTCATTCGCTTCAATATTTTGCTTCGTTACGTAACCAGATCCTTTTATCTCTGATTTTAATTTCATTATGTCAATGAATTTTAGTACATCTGCTAACGACCACGATGTTAAATCAGGAATCTTCACATGACCTTCGCTTTTCAGAATAATTCGTTCTCCTTGTAAAACCGTTGATTCTGGATACGGAATTTGTGCAGTTACGTTACTTTTAGAATTGCCTAAAGCTTCTACTTTAAGACCTTTATCTTCTAGTGTTTTACGTACTTGTTCTAACGGCTTCCCGCTATAATCTTCTAATGTGATGCCGTCATCGTCCCCACTTGAACTTCCCCCTGTTTTTTTAGTTTCATCGGGTTTAATATTTAAATACTGCAAACTATTTTTCATAATTCCTTTAAAAAGCATTGCAGTCGCTTGCGCTCCTGTCTGAAATTCTTCTAAATTCGGACGATCAACCGCCGTATAGACGATTAACTCTGGATCATCTTTTGGAGCAAATCCGATGAAAGAATAGATGTTTTTCCCCCAGCCTTTCATATAACCTCCGTTAGGCGAAGGAATTTGGGCCGTTCCAGTTTTGCCCGCAATTTGATACCCTTCTATCGCAAATGGTTGTCCCGTCCCATCTTCAACAACGGTTTCTAGTAAATCTAACACTTTTTTTGCAGTTTCTTGAGAGATCGGTGTACCCGCTGTTTTTGGTTTTACTTCTTTCACTGTTTCATTAGTTTCAGAGTCAACAATTTTTTGAGTAATATGAGGCTGCATCATTACTCCATTATTAGCAATTGCAGTTGCAGCTTGAATTTGCTGGATAGGCGTGACAGCTGTTCCTTGCCCAAATGATGTCGTTACCTTTTCTATTTCTGCTTCGTATTGAATGGCACTATTCACTTCGTCTGGTAAGTCAATACCTGTTTTTTTATCAAACCCAAATTTTACTAAATATTGATATAAACGATCTAGTCCGATTTTATCTCGTGCTAAAATCGAAAATCCAACGTTTGACGAACGACGCACCCCTTCATCGAACGTTATACTTCCCCAACCTTGACCATTGTTATGATCTGAAATCGTATCACTATATACTTTATAACGTCCCGATTTAAATTGTTCATTTCCATTATAGACACCTTCTTCTATTGCGGCCGCTAATGTGAAAATCTTCATCGTTGAGCCGGGTTCATATCGAGATGAGATCGCATCGTTCGAAAAATTAGTTACATCTCGTTTATTCGGGTTAAAACCAGGTCTGTTACCCATCGCTAAAACTTCGCCAGTTTTTGGATCAACAACGATTGCAATCGCCCGTTCAGGCTTATATTTTTTAACAACTTTATCTAACGACTGCTCAACAAAAAGCTGGATATTTTCATCAATCGTTAAATAAACATCTTTTCCATGTTGTGGCTTTTCAACTTTTTCATCCGGAATTGGCAATTTAACACCCGTACGATCACGTTTAAATGTTACTTCACCGTTTCTTTCCGTTAATTCGTCATTTAATTTTTGTTCTAAACCCATTATCCCAACTTGGGATTTATCATCGACATTTTCATTTGTAAATCCAATCACATGTGATGCAAATGCTTGATTAGGATAGTAACGTTTTGATTGACGGACAAATCCAATCCCATCAAGTCCTAACTCTTCAATCTTATTTTTCTTCGCTTGAGTAAGTTTGCGTCCATGTGAACCAAACTCAACTTGAAAGCGTCCTTCCTGATTTAATTTATTTTCAATTTCTTCTTTTTGCAGTCCAAGAATTGGCGCAAGCAGTTCAGCCGTTTTTTCTGGATCTTTTACATGATTTGGATAGGATTCATCGACAATGGCATATATCGTGTATGACGGTATGTCTTGAGCAAGCACATTCCCTTTTCGATCATAAATGGAACCTCGTTTAGCTTCAATAATTTTTGTATCTGTCCATACTTTCTCAGCTAAAACATTTATTTCAGTTCCGTTAACTTTTTTCGACACTTCAATATATAAAAATCGAGAGAATAATAAAATAAAGAGCAGCAAAAACAGGAATAGTATCGTCGCTGCTCCACGGTTTATATTCGGGTTTTTCAATCGCTTCATTGCCATTCACACTCGCGTATCAAGTTACTCTGTAATGACTTTCACATTCTTTTCATCTAATGACAAACCTAACTTTTCTTTAGCGATAGTCATAATTCGATCGGGATCACTCAATTCTGTCACTTGGAGTTGAAGGTCTTCATTTATACGGACTCTGTTTTCAACTTCAGCTTGCAATACATGTACATCACGGTTTAATGATTGAATTGTTGCATAATTTGAGATGACAAAAATGGAAGCAAGGAAAAATACGATAGCTAATACAGTTAGCAATACGACTTCCCCTTTCGTTATTCTACCTTTTTCCACAATCACTGTCGACGATCGGTTTATTCGCTGTTGTGCTTGTTCTTGTTTTTCACGTAATTGATATGCAACATTTCCCATTTTAACTCCTCCTATCTATCTACTATATTGACGTTTCTACGAGCGAAATGAATGTAACATATTCAATTTATTTTTTCTGCCACTCTCAATTTTGCAGAACGAGATCTTCGATTGTTTTCAATCTCTTCTTCTGACGGTTCAATTGGCTTTCTCGTAATGATTTTCAAAGCAGGGGTTGCAAATTTTGGAACAACAGGTAATCCGCGTGGCAATTCCGGTCCTTCACTCGCTTCTTTAAATACTGTTTTACAAATTCGATCTTCCAACGAGTGAAAAGTAATGACCGCTACCCTTCCAGAAATAACTAACAACTCTATGCTAGCTTTTAAAGCTGTCTCAAATGCGGTTAATTCATCATTGACTGCAATTCGTATCGCTTGAAACACTCTTTTCGCTGGATGTCCACCTTTCCTTCTTGCTGGAGCGGGAATGGCATCTTTTATAATGTCGACTAACTCCCCAGTCGTTTCAAGTTTTTTTCGCTGTCGAGTTTGTTCAATTTTCCTTGCAATTTGCTTTGAAAATCTTTCTTCACCGTATTGAAAAAAGATTGAAACAAGTTTTTCATACGACCATTCATTTACCACCTCATATGCTGTTAATGACGAGCGCCTGTCCATCCTCATATCAAGCGGGGCGTCTTGCTGATAACTAAATCCCCGTTCAACTTCATCTAATTGCGGAGAAGAAACTCCTAAATCAAATAAAATACCATTCACTTTATTTACTTGTCGACTAGACAATTGTTTAGTTAAATTTATAAAATTTTCATGGATAAACGTAAAATTAGTAAAGTTAGAAAAATGCTCTTGTGCAAAGCGGGCTGCTTCCGTATCTTGATCGAAAGCGTATAAATGTCCTTCAGGAGATAATTTTTCCAAAATTTTCAAGCTGTGACCGCCTCTTCCAAACGTACAGTCAACGTAAATCCCTTCAGGATGAATATTTAGTTTTTCAACGGCTTCATTTGCTAATACGGTCTCATGCTTCTTTCCCATGTCTACTCCCACTTTTAGAAGTTAATCTCAAGTTTTTTGTACGATCACATTTCAAAATCAATTAGGCTTTCAGCAATTTCTCCAAATGAATCTTCTGAATCAGAATAATACTTTTCCCATAAAGCCGTACTCCATATTTCGATACGGTTTGAAACCCCGATTATCGTACATTCTTTTTCTAACTGTGCGTACTTTCGTAGTGTTGGAGCAATATTGACACGACCTTGCTTATCTAACTGGCATTCAGTCGCTCCAGAGAAAAAAAATCTAGTAAACGCTCTTGCATCTTTTTTCGTAAACGGTAATGATTTCAATTTGTTTTCTAACACTTTCCATTCTTCAAGAGGGTATCCAAATATGCACTGATCTAATCCGCGAGTCAGCACAAACGTAGAACCAAGTTCATCACGAAACTTTGCTGGAACGATCATTCTGCCCTTTTCGTCAATGTTATGTTCATATTCCCCCATGAACATGGCTCATTTCCCCCACTTTCTAAATCTAATCTACCACATCCCTCCACAATGTACCACCTTTTTTTAGAAATTCCGTAACAAAATAAAAAATCCTGCCAAAAAGGCAAGATTTTTTTCATTTTATTTTAGATGCGTAGTCAAAAAAAGAAGCGAGCGAAGCGTTCGAATAAAAACATTACTTCTCTGAGCTTCTAAACTCCTATAAAAACAAGATGTAATGCTTTGACTCATTAACTTGATGTTCAATTATCAACTGATCGATAAACTCAATTCCATACCGATTGATATAATAAAAAACATTCCACATTCTTTCTTGTAAACCTCCGTTAGGAACTAAGGTCGCCTCAATTTTCTTAAAAAGACCTATCTCATATGAATGGCGATGCTCATACATCTGCTCGATTCTTCGTTCCATATAATCGAGTTGTTCCATAATCAGTAGCCGATTTTTTTCTGATATTTGACCTAAATTATGATCCAATGACCAAGCAAATTTTCGAAGATTTGCATGTGCTAAATCAATCAAATGTTTCGTTTCTTGTACGATCGATTCAGCATGGTCTCCCTTTTGCTTTTCGAACCATTCATTCCGATACTTACTCACACCAGATGAAAGAATTGTTTGAAGTGGAAGCTGTAAATTTTGCATCCATTTATTCACATTTCTCTCGACAATTGTAACGTGCATCCGCGGCACGATCGGAGGCATTTTTTTATTAAAAAGTGTAAATAGCGGTTTTAGCTGTGCCCAATATGTAATTTCACCCGGTCCCGCAACAAAAGCTAACGTCGGAAATAAAAATTCTTGCATTAATGGCCGTGTGACAACATTGTTACTCAATTGTTCAGGATGTTGCTCACAAATTATTTCTAATTCTTCTTTCGTCAATTTGACGTCGATGTCTTTCAATGTATAAACATCATCATTTACATGATAGAGTAGTTGTCTTTCATCATTAACGTGATAAAATAAATGCGCGCACCTAGGCTCCGACTCCACTCCAGCAGGGTATCCATCTTTTACGATGTTGTTTCGTTGCTCTTGAAATGCATGCCGCAATTTTTCGTTCTGTTGGATAAGTTCCTTAAAAAAAGGTGATTCAATTTTCCTAATGTTTTCGTTAGCGGAATCGACGAAAACAAGACCATATTTTTCAAAAAATGCTGCCATAATACGAATGAAGAACTCTGTTACATTGTTCGAACCTTCTAATTTTTCAGCAATAAATTGAAGAACTGCTTCGGAATGTTCCGTCTCTCCAAACAAAGCAAATACATTCTCAATCCACGCTTTCATTTCACGATGATTGATTTCAATGTTTGTAACTGGTCGTTTACTATTATTCGGTCCAGAATACTTTTCTTTTACAAGTTGATGATCTTTTAAAAGCCATATATGATTAATTTCTTCGTAATCGTGATCTTCACCAGCAACCCAAAACACAGGAACAATCGGTGATTGTAACTTTTTTTCAAGCTGTTTTGCATGCACAATTGTTGAAATCGCTTTATAAATCGTATACAAAGGACCTGTTAAAAATCCTGCTTGTTGTCCTGTTATTACAACTGTACTATCTTTTTCTCGTAGCTTTTTAATGTTTTCAAACACTTTCGGATGCGTTGAAAACAGCTCATTAAACTGAAGCAAATGTTCGACGAGCGCTTCACGCGGAAAGTGCCGATCACTAAGCTCGTGTTTCCGATTTATGTAAGTTTGTAAATCTTTATAATCGTATTCAAAATAAGCTTGTGCTTTTTTCTCTCCTAATAAATAATCAGTGACAAGTTTATTTGATTTTGGAAGAGTACATTCGTCAATTACCATTTTGTCGTCCTTCCTTTTTGTCTAATTGTTCATAGGCTTTAATACTGTTAAATATAAATATTGTATAAGGTACATTGATACCTTGCTCTTTTGCACGTTCAATAATATAGCCACTTATGGCATCAATTTCAGTTCTCCGTTTCGCTTGAATATCCCGTAACATAGATGATTGATTTTTAGCTGTTTGTTTACAAATTGTTACGACATAATCCCATAACTTTTGTTCTTCTAATTCTAAAACTCGTACCGTCTCATGAAACAAGTTCCGCATAAGCTTAAAAAGATAATCGTTTGTTAATAGTGTACCATTCGTGACTTGAAATATTGCAGTTAAAGGGTTTATGACTGCATTTGCGACTAATTTATAAGCGAGCATCTCATACCAATCCGTTTGAAACTCGATTGGAAAATATGGTGTACCCCATGATTGTATAAACGCGCATAAAGAATGATTTCCTTTTTCAGTATAGTAAGCAATTTTTGTTTTCCCTAATCCTGTATGAATCACTTTATTTTCATTTATTTTCGTAGCTCCGTGCTCAACGATTCCGAGTATGATTTGACAATGATGTAATTCTTTCAAATGTGAAAGGTGTCCCATTCCATTTTGAATGAATATAAAAGTTTTTCCATCACTATTCTGTTTTAAAAACGGTAAAACGGTTGCAAGTTGATATTGTTTTACAGTGACTATAATGATAGGATCTATTATCTTTTCCTCTAACGTCAACTTATTTGCTCGAACACGGACATGTCTATCGTTTCCATCATACGTTAAATAGACCCCTTCTTCTTCTAGTTTTTTTGCTTGCGTTTTCGTCCGTGTATATAATGTTACTTCGACTCCGGCATGTTTTAAATGTGCTGCAATTAACAATCCAATTGCGCCCGCTCCGATGATAGAAACTGCCACAATACTATCCCTCATTTATTATTATCAAAAAGGAGAAACACTTTTGTCATCCTTCATTAACTAAGATCAATATCAATCCTATAACTGCATAGATTTCAACAACGTTCATTATATTGTAACATACAAAATTATTTTTGCTTAAAAATGTGCACAAACAAAAAGCCCCTAACCTTGACGACAGTTAAGAGCTCCACTAGCAACTAAATATTTTCTTTCTTTTCATCTTTCTGAAACGAAACAACTTTACTAGCTCTTTCAATAATTTCAAACATCGTTGTATAGTCTTTCTTTAACATTTCATTTTCTTGTTGTAATTCCGTCAATTGTTTTTCATACTCTTTTTTTAACTGGTCCAATTGTTTCTGCAAATTTTCATTTTGGGCTTTCAGTTGTGCAATCGTCTGATCGCTACCTGACAACGTTTTCAAAAACTGGATTACATCATTGATTGTCATGTTCTCTTGTTCATTGTTATCCTTTTTTGTTTCACTCGTATGTCGCAATCTCCGTTCTTGCTTCGCTAATGTAATTGCTTTCTCATATCTTTTACGAATTAATGAATTCCAGCGAAAGCCACAAGCAGCTGGTGTTCTCGACAGTTTTACACCGACATCCTTAAATGCCGCTAATTGTGTACTACCTTGACGTATATGCTTTAAAACTGTTTCAGCTAAAAATAAATCTTCTTCTTCTGACCATGCATCTTGGCGCTGTCCAGCCATTCTATCTACTCCTTTCACAAACTTTGCATTCTAATGAAATCATATGCACATACTAGAGAAGATAGAATACAAAAACTATTTATTCAAAAATTTTTGAACAGCGTCATGATGTTCATCTGACTCCCATAGTTTTGCACAAGTCTTGATTTCCTTTTCGATGTTGCCAAGTACTTTTGATCTGTGAAGTCGCTGAAGCCACATTTGTTTATAAGCTGAAAGAACGTCGTTACTTTGATTTAAGTAAGGTGTCAATATTTTCTCACATTGTTCTTTCAAATCACCTTCTTCGATAAGGAAATGAATAAATCCTTCTTCAAATCCTTTTTCACTCGAAATAAGTTGTGAAGATAGTAAATAATGTAATGCGAGAGTAGGTGTAATTCGTTCATACAACATCGTTCCCCCGCCCCATCCTGTTGTAATTCCAAGCGTACCTTGAACAAATCCAAATTTTACGCCTCGTTTAGCTATGCGAAAATCACAAGCAGTGGCTAACTCACAACCGCCACCGACTGCTGCACCGTTCAAAAGAGCAACTGTCGGTTTTTTAAATAAAAACAGTTGCTTTAAGACACTTCCCATTTTAGAAAGCATCGCATACGCTTCTTGTTCGGAATGCAATGAATGGAATAACGTTAAATCTCCCCCAGAACAAAATGCCCTTTCACCGCTACCAGTAATCACTAACAATTGGTCATTCGTATTTTCGATTTCTGTTAAAACCGTACTGAGTTCATCCATCATGTCATAGTTGACAGCATTTCTTATTTCGGGACGGTTCAATGTAATCCATGAAATTCCTTTCCGTCGTTCCCAAACTAATGTTTTCAAACCTTTATCCCTCCAAATTTCTTACACACAAAAAAACATCCCCTTACTTGTCTGACGTTATGAACGAAACAATCTTTTATGAACGTAAGCACGACGTATCAAACGCCACTATCTCTCACTTGTCGATTTCATTCCGCTACATCGCTAATGTTGTTTAGGTGAAACACACAACGTTTGTACATTGTTCGATATGTTCCTAAGCGTTGAAATGATGCCTTATAACTAATTGTGACAAATAAAGAAAAAGCAGAGAGCAAAAAACTCTCTACTTTTAGTCAGACATAATCTCTTCACCTTTATAAGTGCCGCATGATTTACAAACACGATGAGACAATTTATATTCACCACAATTTGGGCATGTTACCATACCAGGAACTTTAAGCTTTATGTGTGAACGTCGCATATTTCTTTTCTTTTTTGATGTACGTCGTTTAGGTACCGCCATGCTTCCCACCTCCTTTAAAACAATGCTAACGGTCGTCTTTGTCTTTCTTAAAAAATTCGGCTAACTTTTCCATCCTCGGATCTATTTTATCCTTTTTCTCTTGACCAGTTACAATACCCCAACCTTCACCAGACGATTTTACTTTTGCTTCTGGATGTACGACTTTCATCGGTATCGAAAGTAAAATCGCTTCTTTTATCATTGGCATGAGATCAATCAGTTGACCTTCAATTTCATGAATTATTTCATTTTCTTCTTCATCAATTCGTACATCTTGATTAATTTGAAAAGATTCAATCGTATCGATTGAAAAGGGATAATCAACATCTTCTAACGTTAACGAACATGGAAGTACCATTTGACCTGAAATATTTAAATGAAATGAAATAAGCGAGTCAGACACAAATACATCACCTTTAACTCGTACAGGTGAAATATTTCGAATTTGGCGATCTCTTTGCTTTAAATCATCGACTCGCACAGATTCATCAAATGAGAGCGTTTCATTTCCAAGTCGCTTTAGTTCTTCTACTGCCCATTTCATGACGATCACCTCGAAACAACAAGTGTAATTATAACGATCATTTAAATCCTTGTCAATCTATTTTCTTTACAGTCTTTCCGACGAATTTAACTTCTAGTATAATTTAATGAAAAGTGATGGTCTCTAATGAGAGAGGAATTGATAAACATGAAATCAGTCGGAATTATCGTAGAATATAACCCCTTTCACAACGGACATGCTTATCATGTCCAACAAGCAAAAACAATAAGCAATGCCGATATTGTCATTGCAGTTATGAGTGGGTATTTCCTTCAACGTGGTGAACCAGCACTTGTAAGTAAGTGGGCAAGAACAAACATGGCACTTAGAGCAGGTGTTGATATTGTTATTGAACTTCCATATGCATTCGCAACGCAAAAAGCCGAAGTATTTGCGAATGGCGCCATTTCACTACTTCATGCGCTCGGTGTCGACTCCCTCTGTTTCGGAAGCGAGGAAGGCAATATTACTCCTTTCCATGAACTTGTAAATTTTTACAAAAAAAATGAAGGTGTCCTCGATGTTGCGATAAAAAAAGAAATAAAAAAAGGAGTGAGCTATCCAAAAGCAGCAGCAAGTGCATTTCATGTTTTAAAAGAAGAAGGCTTACTCGACTTAAGCTTACCAAACAACATATTAGGCTTCCATTATGTGAAAGCGATTAAAGAGAAGCAAGCCGAGATTGAAGCTTTTACAGTCGCCCGTACAAAATCTGGTTATCATGATCCAGCACCGAAAGATCGTTCAATTGCTAGTGCAACGAGTATTCGCAATGAACTGAAAAGCACGAATCATTTAAAGGCCATTCAATCATTTGTGCCTAACACAACCCTAGCGATTTTAGAAAAAGAATATGCAAGCCATGGCCAATTTGTTAGTTGGGAAAAACTCTTTCCTTTTTTAAAGTACCGACTTCTTACCGCGCCATTAGACGAGTTGCAAATGATTTATGAAATCGAAGAGGGAATTGAGTCTAGGCTCGTGTCACGAGTAAAGGATGCGCAGTCATTTCAAAAATTTATAGAAAGCGTTAAAACGAAACGGTTTACTTGGACTCGGCTCCAACGAATGTGTACTCACATTTTAACTAATGCGAAAAAATGTGAAATGGCTGAAGCACTTGAAACGAAAGAAGCCGACTATATCCGCCTACTTGGAATGTCGCTGAACGGACAATTGTATTTGAATCAAATGAAAAAAAACATCTCGCTACCATTCATATCGAAGTATTCAAAGCATCATCAAGATTTATTAAAACTTGATGTCGTTGCTGCGCACACTTATGGACTCGCGTTTCCACCCCCGGTTCGAGAGCAATTTATAAAAGCTGAATATACGATGCATCCTATCATTCAATCACCTTTTCGGTTGTAACGATTGTAAGTAGTCAATCGCTTCATGAACTGTATTCACTGGAATTACTTCCATCTTTGTATTAATATCAGCTGCAGCATGTTTCGCATCTTCATAGTTTCCGCCCGCGACTGGAGCGAAAAAGACTTCAGCACCCGCATTGTCTGCAGCTACGAGTTTTTGTTCAATTCCTCCGATAGCTCCAACCGTTCCATCTTCAAAAATTTCTCCTGTTCCTGCGATTTTATAGCCTTTTGTTAAATCCTCTGTCGTTAGTTGATTATAAATTTCAAGCGTAAACATTAACCCTGCGGAAGGACCTCCAATATTGTGCGTATCAAAGTGAACGTCTCGCTTTGTTGCGACAGATTTTTTTGTAACCGGACCGACAATTCCGATCCCATATTGCTTTTCTCCTTTTTCAGAATACGTGTCTGGAAATTGTTGAACACTCACATCTATTGATAATGATTTTCCATCTCTTTCAATTTCGAAACGAACAGTGTCACCCTCCTTTTTTTCTTTTAAATAATCTACTAACTGTTCAGCTTCAGTTATGATGTTTCCGTCAGCTTGTGTAATCACATCGCCAACTTTCATCTGTTTAGCTGCAGGCATATTTTCAATGAATCCCGCTACTATAACCCCTTCATTTTTAACCTCGACCTGTTCATTCGCCAACTGAAAAGCGACGAGCGTTGCCATTTGTTGTGAACTCTCCATTATTTTTAACTGACGATGATCGTAATCACGATCACTTTCCCAATCTCTTCTAATTTGCTTTTCCGAAAATATAAATTGATACTTATTGAAATGAGCAGCAATATATTGAATGACGTTTGCCTTTCCCATCCTTATCGTTGTTAACATTAAATCACCTTCATCTTCATAACCTCCTTCAATCTTAATCATATCATCTAGCGATTCAGCATCACCTGGATATGTAACGTAATATGGTAACTTAATCAAAACGAATAAGACAAAGATTAGAAAAAAAGTAAATACGCTATATAATTTCCGTTTTACTGAACGTTGCTCTCTCACTTTCATATTCACTTTTACTCCTTCCAACTTGCAATTCTCTTTTTTATCGTAGCAAGTTGTTTCTCTGTTTCTCTTTTTCCTATTTCTATTAGCTCTTCAGCCGCATCAAACGAGCGTAAACTATAATTATTCACATTGGGACGAATAATGACATCTGTTGTATTTAACTCATGAAAACGAACCATTTCATGTTGCATAATATCAATACTTTGTAAAATAACATCAATCACTGAATTCATTTGTGGCTTTGTTTTTAAAGTAGAAACATCAGCAGCAATTATAATGTCAGCGCCCATCTCTTTCACGACTGAAGCTGGAACACGATCTACAACACCTCCATCGACGTACAATCTTCCATTATGTTCTTCTGGAACGAAAATACCTGGAATACTAATACTTGCTCTAATTGCATCTGCAATTACTCCTTCTCGAAACAATACTTTCTCACCATTTAGTAAATCCGTTGCTACGATTGTTAATGGAATTTTAAGTTCCTCTATCCTCTTCCCTTTCGTTAAAAGATAAAGAAGTTCTTTAATTCTTTTGCCACTGATGAAACCCATTTTCGGAACAGTAAAATCTAAATAAAACTTTTCATGAAATAAGTAAGCAAATTGCTCCAATGTTGCACCATCATGACCCATACAATACAGTGCTCCAACTAATGAACCGATACTACTTCCAGCTACAAAATCAATCGGAATGTTATGCTTTTCCAACACTTGAAGTACACCGATATGAGCTAGTCCGCGGGCACCTCCCGCACCTAATGCAATCCCCACTTTCGGCTGCATCGTTCCACCTCTTCAAATTGGTCTAAAAAAAGTTGTGAACACGTATAGTTTAACGAATGGACAAACTAAAACACAAAATGTATTGCGTGGTGATGAAAAACTTAATGGCATCTAAATTAACAACAGTTTTATACGCGTTAACAGTTACGTTTATCGGTCTAAGTATTATTATATCGCCTAAAGATTCAGTAGAGGCAGCATTAAACGGGTTAAAAATATGGGGAAGTAACGTTTTCCCTTCACTTTTTCCATTTTTCGTCGTTTCTGAGATTATGATAGCCCTTGGCGTAGTTAATTTTATTGGAGTATTGCTTGAACCATTAATGCGTCCGTTATTTCGTGTTCCTGGTGTTGGAGGTTTCGTGTTTGCAATGGGAGTCGCATCAGGCTTTCCAGCCGGGGCAAAGTTTACATCCCGGTTACGACAAGAAAAACAATTAACTTCTATTGAAGCAGAAAGACTAGTAACGTTTACGAACTCCTCAAATCCTTTATTCATGGGTGGAGCCATTGCAGTTGGCTTTTTTCACAATGCAACATTAGCTGTTTTAATTATGGCGAGCCACTATTTAGGTAATTTACTTGTCGGTCTCACTATGCGTTTTCACGGTAAACGAAATGAAATCGTTTTTACCAAATCTTCGATTCAATCGATTTCACTGAAGCAAGCTTTTTCAGAAATGCATCAAAAAAGAATTAACAATAAGCGAACACTCGGTAAGATTTTAGGTGATGCAGTAAATTCAGCAACCCAAACACTGTTAATGGTCGGTGGATTTATCATTCTTTTTTCAGTGTTAAACAATGTACTCAGTTTAATTAACGTAACACAAACCATAGCGCTTACGTTAGGATTTATCATTACAATTTTTTCAATTTCAGCAGAATTAAGCGGTCCTTTTTTTTCTGGTTTGTTAGAGATTACAAACGGAGCACAACTTATAAGTGATACGAAAGAAAGCTCTCTTTTCCATCAAATGATCGTCGTCAGTTTTATTTTAGGTTTTAATGGTTTTTCAATTCAAGCTCAAGTAGCAAGCTTTCTAGCTGAAGCGCAAATTCGATTCTGGCCTTATTTTGTTGCGAGAATCCTTCATGGGCTTTATGCAGCAATCTTTACAATTTTATTATGGAAACCTTTAAACAATAAATATTCTTATACTGACGTGCCGACAACAACACCTCAGAATAGTGTAACAACAACTGATTTTTTTATGAATGTTTGGTCAATTTTAAATGTTTATGGGACATCAATTACGGTCAGTATGCTTTTGCTCTTCATTATATTAAAGGTGCGAAAAACCTTCATCTGACCAATCACTTATATCTATTAATCGAAAAAAATCAGGCAATGGAATGTTTTTCCTTGCCTGTTTTTATCATATCATGAGCTTATTTCACGAAAATTTCTGCTTTAATGCTTCTTCAACTACTGGCGGAACGAGACCTGAAATGTTACCTTTGTACTTCGCAACTTCTTTTACAATACTGGAGCTTAAAAAAGAGTATTCGTTATTGGTCATAATAAAAAATGTTTCAATGCTATCATCTAACTTACGGTTCATCGAAGCAATTTGCATTTCGTACTCGAAATCCGAAACGGCGCGCAATCCTCGTAAAATAACATTTGCATTAACTTTTTTCATATAATCGATCAATAAACCATCAAATGAGTCAATCGTTACATTGTTTAAATCTTTCGTCGATTCTTTTAACATTTCTAGACGTTCTTCAACTGTAAATAGCGGTTGCTTATTTATATTGTTTAAAACACCGACTATGACTTTGTCAAAGACTGCTGAACCTCTTTTGATGATATCAATGTGTCCTAATGTAACCGGATCAAAGCTTCCCGAACAAACCGCAATGGTTTCCATAACAATTCCCCCTTTACTCCTCCTCGTAAAAATAAATCGAAATGACTGTACTTCCATACCCTTCAGACTTTCGCTTTCTTACATCACATATAATGTCAGGTAATTCTAATTCTCGCGAATGTTCAACAATGATTTGTCCGTTGTTATGTAATAAATTAAATAATAAGAGTGTTTCTATCTCTTCTATAACTGTCTTCTTATTGTAAGGCGGATCTAAAAAAATATACGAAAATTGAATATCCCTTTTTTTAAGTGCTTTCAATGCGTTTTTTGCTTCATTGCGATACACTTCAGCATATTCACTATATTTTGACCTTTCTAAATTCCATTTAATTGTTTGGATCGCTTTACGATCACGGTCGACAAAGATTACTTTTGAAAGCCCTCTGCTTAGAGCTTCAATCCCGAGCGCCCCGCTACCAGCATATAAGTCCAAGCCTAAACCACCTTGAAAATAAGGTCCTATCATATTAAAAATGGCTTCCTTAATTTTATCAGTAGTCGGTCTCGTTGAACTACCCGGAACCGGCTTTAGTATAATTCCTTTTCGATCACCAGCAATAATCCGCACAGCCTACACTCCAGATGTAAAAATGTTGAACATTGTTGAAAATTAAGAATAAGTTTACAAACTCATCCTATCACAAATTGGACATAATTATAAATAAAAAATACTTGATATGTATACATTTTTTTGAATTAGCTCATACTATTTGTAACAACATCGTATAACTGATGTTGTGCCAACATCGGAAAAGCTTACTTTTCCCCATAAGCTTAATCCGATTTCTCCTCTCCCATTGCCTCAATGGATAGAGGCTCCTGCAGAATTATCCTGCAGGGATTTTTTATTTTGTTAAAAAATATAAACCCAGTATTTCTGGGTTTTAAAAGCCAATTTTTAATTCATATTCTTTTTCTTTATCATTTCTTACCTTTTCATACTCTGTCTTTAAATAAGGTCGAAAAGAAGGTTGAACTAATTTTACAAATGAAAATGAATTTAATTTTTCAACTGTCTGTTCCAAATCTTCTTTTGAACAATACAATATTACGTATTTCATTTTTCTTGACACATAAATTACGTGTCCAAATCGACGTAAATTTCGGGTATGTTTTAATGAATATAGCCAAACTGAGAGACCGACACGTTCATTAATCATTGTATTCTCCTATATCGTTTAAACATTTCATTATCGACAACCACAAGAACCACCTACACCACACCCACCTTGACAACTTCGATTATCAAAAAATGGGTTCCCAGTCGGAACTTTAATATGCGGAGAAACTGCGTCAGCAATAATCCGACTCACTTCATTTAACAGTTGCTCAAGCCCTGCTTCTGCTTTTTTGAACTGTGCGATTGATTCATGTAAATCGAGTTTTCGTTTTAGCTCACGCATCTCTTTCGAAACGTTATGAAAATCAGGATGATATTTTCCAAAACGCTGTACTTCTTCATATTTTTCTTTCATCTGGATAAATTGAGCAATCAATAGCTGAGCATCGACATCTTCGTTTAATGCTTTTTTTGTTCGTTTATAATTTATCGCAATTTCAGATTGCGCAATGTACGTTGCTAACAATTCGGAATTTTCGATCACTTCTAATAAATTACTCGTCGCAATCAAATAGTAACACCTCCGTCTGACTCCATTATATATAAAATAATCTGCGATTACAAAAATGGAAACAAGTCATGTGACATTACTTGACACATGACTTATCAACCATTTAATGTATATGAACAGGGAAGCTTTTCGAATAACGATACGGGGTATTATCATTATAAACAAACTTTAATGTTATTTTATGTTTTCCTTTCGGTAAGTCTTTTAATATAAACGCTGCGCGATTCACATCTTTTATTTTTTTGCCGTTTAAATAAACGTGAATGTGACCTTCTCCTTCGATTCGTTCTCCGTTGTCCTTAAATGAAAAACCCGGAACGATACACTCCACAAATACATCTCTTCCTTTAACGGTATGATTTATTTTAATTGCACTTATGTTTGTTTGTGCAGCATTGTCAATTTGAAATTTTTCGTCTACTGATATTGAAGAAAAAGTTAGCATAACACTGACTGTTAGTAATAAAAAAAATTGTTGCAAGCTCTTGCCTCCTTTCTTCTTTCATTATTGTCTGCTCTTACATTATTTTTATCCAAACAAAAAACCCAGCATCACTGGGTTAGCGTTAAAATTTTTGATTTTCATTGTAATATTGATGATAATAAGGAGCTCGACTCGGGTAATGATTAGGGCGGATTTGTCGTTTTTCCGGTTGAACATCACGGACAAACTCTTGAATTGTACTTACTAATCCTTTCATTTCAACGATATTTTTTTGAACTTCATCTAAATTTATATTTTTTAATTTTGAAAAAACCCCTGCAATTCCTTTAACATTTTCTTCTTCATTTAACTTTGTATATTGACTCCATCGCTCATCTTCATCTCCTAATACATACCATTCCTCATATAATTCTTTCCATGTTCGTCTTCCATCTTTTACCTCATCTATAAGTCCTGGGTGGCTTTTTACAAACGCTTTAAACTCTTCAATTTTTCGTGACATCGTTCGCTCACTTCCTTAAGAATGATTTCTGTTACTACTATTTTACCTTTGTGCCTAATTTTGGTGAGCCTATTTTATTTTGTAATGAAATTTTGGGTATAATGTTTTTCGTAAACACCAACACCTAAATCAGTAAATTTCTCATGCAACATCGTTTCACGGTGACCTTCACTATTTAACCACCCCATCACAGCTGCAATCCCGTCAGGATATTCAGCAGCAATATTTTCGCCTGCAAGGAAATATGTCACGTTTTCAGTTTTTAAACGATTTTCTAAATCTCCTTTCGTCGGTGAATGATGATCGAAATATTGGTTATCTTTCATATCTTTACTATGCTTGAATGCGGCCGTTGCAACATTATCATTCCATTGCAGTGATGACTTTCCATATCTTTTCCGAAGTACATTTGTAATCTCAAAAATTTGTTTCACATTTGCGTTTTCAATTTCTTTTTGTTGTTTTTCGTTCGGTTTGTTTATTTCCTCTAATGAACCACGATAAACGATACGATAGGGCCGTTGGGCCAACAATGTCTTTTTATCAAGCAGACGAATCGCCACAAGTTGATTTAAAAAACGATCAAAATAAAGTTGCGCAAACGCTTCTTCTGATAATTGAACGAGTGGACGTTCCTGTATATCGGTAGCAGTTAAATCAAAACGATAGTCACTATCACCAACATGCATCACAACGGAGTTTTTCAACGGCAGCTGTTCCATAATTTCATCGTATGACATACCAATTGAAATCGGTTCATTCATAATTGACTGGCCTAATATAAACATCGTTACAATTTTATTGTCGATATGCCCCACCTGAATATACGTCTCAGGTTGATGATTATAGATAAGCCATTCATAATGATAATTAGACGGATATTTATCAGTTGGATTTCCAAAATGTTCGACTACTTCATTCACATCTTTTCCAATCAGTTGAACAATATCAATCTGTTTGGAATCGACGTTTTCACTAAACTCAATAGGTTTGTTTGGAATGGGTTTTTTATGCTGATTAACATATTGGCATCCCCCTAAAAAAAATATTAAAAAAAGTATCAATATAGCGCGCTTTACCAATCTTGACGACCCCTTCCTTTAATAATATTGTTCGTAACAATGGAATGAAAATCCTTTTTATTTGTTCATTAATTCTTCACGTAACAATTGTACTCATGTTTTCTTTACACTAAAAGTGAGTTATACTAACAAAGGGAGACGTCATTATTTCTTGTAAAAGGAGAGAATTAAATGATTTTTGAAAATACGAATTTGGAAGGGAAAACAATCCAATTTTCGGTGCTTGAACATGTTGCTAGTTCATTAGGATTAGTTCGCGTTGAACAATGGGACTATGCTCGTGCTACATACGATTACAAATTTGAGAATATGATGACTGGCGACGTTTACTACTTACGCATACCAGCAGTAGCGATTGAAGGTATGGTTGAACAAGCGAATGCTATCATGAAAATTGGGAAGCCTTATGTCGGAAAACATTACTATCCTCATGGCGTAGAATATGATGAGGAATTTCCAGATGACATCATTAAAACATGTAATGAAAAGTTAAGTCAATTATCTGAGAAACTTGAAGGTGCTACAGCGTAACGCATGGAAGTAACCATGCGTTTTTTTTGCATTTTTATTCACGTTTATCATACTATAGTGTTGGAACTTTGCTTTAAATAGAAAGGGGTTAGAAGTGAACAAACAAAGGTTGCGGAAGCTTTTAATAATAAGCCTTATTACGATTATTACACTCGTATTCATCATTTGGATACTACCAGTTTCGGTACCGATTATTTTAGCGTTTATTACCGCTCTCTGTCTTGGTCCTGCAATTCGGTTATTTCAATCCAAAATAAAAATAAATCGGCTTTTTTCTGTCATTATCGTTTTTATTATTTTCTTATGTTCTATTGGTATTGGTGGATACTATCTCACTTCTAAAATTATTTCAGAAGGCATTCAATTTATCGAAAATTCTCCCCAATATGTAAATGATATAAAGGTAATATGGGATCAAACAGAAGAAAATATCACTTCAGGACTTGATGCCTTTCCACCTGAATTTGTTAATGAAGTCAATAAGCAAATTGATACGTTTTTTGAGAACACTAGAAGAAAGCTAACAGAGCTTGATTATTTTGGTTATCTTACAGCATTCGTAACAAAAATTCCAAATTTTTTCGTTAGCTTTTTAGTCTATTTAATTTCTTTATTTTTATTTATGCTTGAGATGCCTCGTCTTAAAACAAAAGCTTTCTTATTTTTAACTGACAAAACTGCAGAAAAAGTGAATTTTTTAACTTCAAGACTATCATATGTTTTTATTGGCTTTTTAAAAGGACAATTATTCGTTAGTATTATAATATTTATCGCAACATTAGTCGGTTTATATATTATCGTGCCTGATGTTGCCCTTGTCATGTCAGTCGTGATTTGGATTATTGACTTAATACCAATTATTGGATCTGTCGTTATTTTAGCACCATGGTCGATTTACAAGTTTATTATCGGCGATACCATTGTCGGTACACAGCTTGCGATTCTAGCCGTCATTTTATTAGGTATACGAAGGATTGTAGAGCCTAAAGTGATGGGGAACCAAATCGGCTTATCTGCACTTCCGACACTGATCTCAATGTATATCGGTTTAAAACTGTTAGGTATCGTCGGACTATTAGTTGGTCCTCTCGTCGTCATTCTTTTCACTTCTGCTCGAGAAGCGGGCATCATTAAACTAAACTTTAAAATTTAATATGAAAAAAAGCCCCAACAATAATGTCGGGGTTTTCGTGTCTTCAATTTCCTAAAATCGCCTTAATTAAACTTGTCGTTTCGTTATTGGGATAAATAACGTATAGTAAAAGGTATACAGCAACACCAGTTATTGCAGTAAAAAACCAAATGTTAGCCGTCCACGGACCAATTTTTTTATGTTTCGAAAATTTTTTACGAAAACCTAAAATTAACGTCACAATTCCAAAGACCCCACCGGCAGTCGCTAAAATAATGTGAAAGATTAAGAACATCGTGTATAGAGGTTTTAATTGTTCTGGACCTGCAAAAGCGACATTTCCAATAAAAATCGTTCTGGACATGTATATAATAAAAAATAATAAAGCTGATATAGATGCAGCTATCATCACTCGTTCATGCTGTTTCCGTTTCTTTTGTTTTATTAATTTCCAGCCAATCGCAATTAAAATCGCACTTAACACAATAAGTGAAGTACTAATAAATGGTAAGAATGTTAGCATACGGTACTTCTCCTTCCATTACAACGAATACGATTCAACGAATTCATACTGAATTTCAAAAGCTAGATATAAATCTAATCATTGAATATACGAAAAACAAATGGCTGCAAAAAAATGCAGCCATTAATCTTTACTATTACCAGATGAGAGCCGCTAATGAAACGATACACAAAAGAGCGACTACAAAGCCAGTCCATATAGCAATCGTTGGAAACTCGTGATTTTTTTGACCCATATGCATAAACACATAAAGTTGGAATACAAATTGGATTCCAGCCATAACGAGTACGAATAAAACTTTAAACGGAGCTGAAATGAAATCACTAGCGACGGTTGCAAATGCAATAATAGTTAATACAATCATCATCGCGAACGATACAAGTTGCAATTTCATTTCTGATTTGTATTCAACTTGTTCTTCCAACGTTAATTTTGAATTTGCTGATTCATTATTTTGTTCAACCATATTAAATCACTCCCAACAAGTATACGAGTGAGAAGATAAAGACCCATACGACATCAATATAGTGCCAGTAAAGTGATGCCAAATAAAACTTCGGTGCATTATACGTATCAAGAGGACGTCTAAAGTTACGAACGACAAGTGCTGTAATCCAACCACATCCAAATAATACGTGAGCTCCGTGTGTACCTAACAACGTGTAAAATGCAGATGCAAATGCACTTTTTGTAAATTGATGACCAGCCATTGTGTACTCGTAAAACTCATAGATTTCTAAACCTAAAAAGGATAGACCGAGAATGACAGTGACGATAAACCAACGTAGCATCGCTTTCATATCTTTTCTTCTCATTGCCATAATAGCCATAACAGAAGTCATGCTACTAACTAGTAAAATAATCGTCATTAAGAATACAAGTGGTAGTGAGAAAAGTTCTTGGGCTGTTGGGCCCCCGGCATTAGAATTCCGGAGACCCAAATATGTTCCAAACAATGTTGCAAATAAAGCTGTTTCTCCACCTAAGAAAAACCACAAGCCTAAAAATTTATTTCTACCTTCAAGAGTTGCTTTCTCAGGATATTGAGGTAAGGCAGAACTTTGCTCTGTACTCATTATGCTTTACCTCCCTTATCAACAACAGGAGCCAACTCTTCTTTTTTAATGTAATAGCCATGGTCGTCAATGACTGAACGTAATAGCATACAGAAGAAGAAGCCTGCAATTCCTGCAATTGCCACGATTAACTGATCATATATGAATCCAAATGATGCAATGAAAAACGATAGTGACATGACAAACGGTAAAATTGAACCGTTCGGCATATGAACGTCAGCTAATGGTTCTGCTGGGGTCATCTTATTATTACCATTCATTTTTTCAATCCAAAGTGCATCTAAACCTTTGACGAGTGGAAGTTGTGCAAAATTATACACTGGTGTTGGAATTGGAATAGCCCAATCAAGTGTACGTCCATCCCACGGATCATATGCTGCAACTTCTTTTTTCGCTGTTGTCATAATGATATTAATTAACAATACGATGGTTCCGACACCCATTAGGAATGCACCGATTGAACTTACGAGGTTACCAGCTTCAAGCTGTTGACCTTCTAAGAATGTAAACACACGGCGTGGCATTCCCATCAATCCTAAGAAGTGTTGCGGGAAGAATGTTAAGTGGAATCCAATAAAGAAAGTCCAGAAATGCAACTTTCCTAATGTTTCATTTAACATCTTACCGAACATTCTTGGCCACCAGAAGTACAATCCAGCAAAAATACCGAATACACTACCTCCAACGATAACGTAGTGGAAGTGAGCAACAACGAAATACGTGTCGTGATATTGATAGTCTGCTGGTGCTACAGACAACATAACTCCTGTCATTCCGCCGATTAAAAACGATGGAATAAACGCAACAGCCCAAAGGTTAGCAGTAGGGAAGCGAATTTGTCCGCCCCACATCGTAAAGAGCCAGTTAAATATTTTAACACCAGTCGGAATTGCGATCGTCATTGTTGCTACTGCGAAGATCGAGTTTGCAACAGGACCTAAACCAGTTGTAAACATATGGTGAGCCCAAACCATAAACCCTAAAAACGCAATGAGTGCCGTCGCAAAGACCATCGCACTGTATCCAAATAAACGTTTACGTGAAAATGTTGGAATCACTTCAGATAAGATTCCAAATGCTGGCAAAATGAGAATGTACACTTCTGGGTGTCCAAAAATCCAGAAAATGTGCTCCCAAATAATAACGTTACCACCGGCATCAGCTACGAAGAAATTTGAGCCGAAGAAACGGTCAAACATTAACAAGAAAAATCCAATTGTTAATGGTGGGAATGCAAACAAAATAAGTGCTGAAGTAACGAATGATGCCCAAGTAAACATTGGCATACGCATAAACGACATACCTGGGGCACGCATATTAATAATCGTTACGAGGAAGTTAATTCCGCCCATTAACGTACCAAATCCGGCAATCTGCAATCCCAGTACGTAGAAATCCATTCCACTTGTACCAGAAAAGTCTGTTGATAATGGAGCGTAAGCTGTCCAACCAGCATCAGGTGCTCCACCTAAAAACCAACTCATATTTAATAGTAAACCGCCAAAGATGAACAACCATAATCCGAGTGCATTCATAAATGGAAACGCAACATCTCGCGCACCAATTTGCAATGGAACAATTGCGTTCATGAGTCCTAAGAAAATCGGCATCGCCGCTAGGAAAATCATTGTTGTCCCGTGCATTGTAATTAGCTCATTAAACGTTTGAGCAGATACAAAATTAAGTTCAGGATGCATTAATTGAATTCGGATTAATACCGATTCAATTCCTCCAAGAAGGAAGAATAAAAATCCTGCGAGAAAATACATAATCCCGATTTTTTTATGGTCAACAGTTGTAAGCCAATCCCAAATGCCACTCCTCTGCTTCTGACCAAGGGCAACTTGTTCTGTATGTGTAGCCAACTAGTAAAACCTCCTTATTGATTAACTTTTAACTCTTTTAAATACTCTACAAGAGCATTAATTTCGTCATCACTTAGTTGATCTTTGAAACCTGGCATGTTGTTTGCAGGCTTTAATGCTTGCGGGTCTTTAATCCAGTCTGCAATATTTTCATCTGTCATATCCAAGAAACCAGCTAACGTTTCACGATCACCAAAGCTCGTTAAATTCGGACCGATGTTTCCACCTTCTTCACCAACTGCGTGACAAGATACACAGCTCTGTGTAAAGATATCTTCTCCAACTTGAGTCACTTCACTTTGTGGATTAGATTCTGCTGTTTTCATCTTATTCGCCCATACATCAAATTCATCTTTCTCTAAAGCAATAACTCTGAAGTCCATTAATGCGTGCGAAGGTCCACATAATTCAGCACATTTTCCTTTATAAACGCCTGGCTCCTTTGCTTCAATCCACATTGCATTCGTCAAGCCAGGGTTCGTGTCCATTTTACCTGATAATGCAGGAATCCAGAATGAGTGAATCACATCTTTAGAAGTAAGTTCGAAATACACTTTTTCTCCAACTGGAATATATAAATCTTGTGCAGTATTAAATTCTAAATCTGGATAGTTAAAGTCCCACCAGTATTGATAGGCTGTGACTTGAACTTTTAATGTATCATCGCCTTCTTGCGGTTCTTCAGCTGCAAGCGTAAATGTCGCTAAAACAGTTGGAATAGCAAGAATTAATAATAGAAGAATTGGAATTGCCGTCCAAATCACTTCTAATGTTGTATTCCCTTCTACTTGCTCAGGAATAATATCTTCATCGCCACGACGTTTTCTATACTTCAAAATAACGTACGTAAAAATAATAGCGACAACGAAAAACACGCCTAGCATAATGTAGATGCTCAGCATCATCATATCAAATGTAATTTCTGCTCCTGTTCCTTTTGGTCGAAGAGCGGATAGGTTTTCTTCCCCACAGCCGGTGAGCAGTACTAACAGTAGTCCGAATATGGCTACAGGAAAAAACCGCATCACTTTCTTCATGTTTTTACCCCACTTTCTCAATCGTTGTTAACAGCAACTTGTATGTAATGACCTGCACAAGTTGTGCAGATACGCTACATCAAATCGTTACTAAAAAGGTTAGAATGACGAAAATCATTAAGTAGTTTAACGAATAGACGAACATTTGCTTCGCCCATTTCACGTCATCTTTCATTCTAAATCCTTTAAAACTTAAAATGAGCCAACCTATTCCGAGTGTCGCTACGACAATTGTATAGACAACTCCAAAATTATATAAAATTAATGAAACTGGTATTAGTGCTGCTACGTATAATACCATTTGCCGTTTTGTAACAGCAAAGCCGGCTACAACTGGAAGCATTGGTATTCCAGCTGCACGGTAATCTTCATACCTCATCATGCTAATCGCAAAGAAATGAGGCATTTGCCATAAAAACATGATAAAAAACAGCGTCCAGGCAACTGGATGCAATTCTGGTTGAATCGTTGCCCAACCAATAAGAGGAGGTAACGCACCAGAAACTGCACCAACAGCAGTATTAAATGACGTTGTTCTTTTCGTCCACATTGAATAAAGTACAACATAAAAAACTAATCCAATAATACCTAACACGGCGGCAGTAACACTTGCAAATAAAAGCATTGAAACACCGACAACAGAAAAGGTAAAACCGACCCATAGTACTTGGTTTGGAGGTATCCTGCCATCTACAGACGGCCGTTCTTGTGTACGCGGCATTAATTTATCAATATCGCGGTCGATGTAATTATTCAATGAAGTTCCGCCAGCAATAACGAGTGTTGTACCTAGAAGGGCTAATAGCACATGTACCCAATTTCCAAGTAATGAAAACCCTGAAAACTTTGCAGCAAGCCAAACACCTAAAAATGTCGTCATAAAGTTAGAAGTGACGATACCAGTTTTCGTTAATGTAATAAAATCTTTCCACGTACCTGTTTTTGGTTCTGATAAAGGACCTGGCTCCATTACCTTGCTTACGGAAAATGATTTTGCCCTATCCATAAATCACACCTCCTTTATCGGCTTACAAGATGTAACAAATAAGTTCGCATTATATATTATCTTAGATTTTTAAAAACATATCAATGCTACACAGCGTTTTATCATAGATCTTTCACAATTGTTTCTTACTTTGTTCACAAATATTAATCGTTTATATGATAAAATTGAAATTGGTTTTCTTGAAATCAACCATCATTATAAACGAATATACTTCGTTTGTATAGTAAAGTGAGTGCAAGACAAAACGGTCTATTTAGTTTTGCAATTAAGGATATTACGCATATCGATACGTTTGTATCTTATTTTTTATGCTAGCCTATACTTAAAGAAGGTGCCAATTGTGAATAAATTGTTAAAAATATACTCTGTCGCAACAACGATCGGCATGTTTTTAATTCTACTAATGGGAGCGATTGTGACTACGACTGATTCGGGTGATGGTTGCGGTAATTCGTGGCCATTGTGCTATGGTAAATTGTTACCCCCACAACCTGAATTAGAAACAATTATTGAATATAGTCACCGTATCGTTTCCGGATTTCTCGGTATTATGGTTATTATTTTGGCAATTTGGGCATGGAAGAAACTGAATCATATAAGGGAAACAAAATTATTAGCTTTTCTTTCCGTGTTTTTAATTGTCTTTCAAGGTTTGTTAGGTGCAGCTGCAGTCATTTGGGGGCAATCTTCTGCTGTTCTCGCTCTGCACTTCGGAATCTCTCTCCTATCCTTAGCCACTGTATTTTTACTCACTGTACTTGTATTCGAAAATGATCGGTTCGGAAAAGAGTATGTCGTTGCTATGGGTGTTAAGTTTCGAACTAACCTGTATACTTTTTTTGGCTTCTTATATATTGTCATTTACAGTGGCGCTTTCGTTCGCCATACAAAATCTAGTCTCGCCTGCTCTAGTTGGCCGATGTGTAGCGCAGATGAATGGTTCCCAAGTTTAAATTCGTTGGAAGGTGTTCATTTTGTTCACCGGATTCTTGCATTCTTACTCGTGATTTGGCTACTATACTTACTTATTAGAACGAAACAAATTACAAAGCAAAATTCAGCGTTTAGAGTAGTCCATAAAGCATTCATTTATGCGTTTTTATTCGTTTTATTACAAGTGACAAGCGGTGCTCTCGTCGTGTTTACAAAGTTGAATTTGTTTATCGCGCTTGCACATGGATTTTTCATTTCCTGTTTGTTTGTCATAATTTCTTACGTGTTACTTCTTGCATCTCGACAAAAACTTATTAAATAATGCCAGAGCTAATGAAAAAGGCGAGTGTTGCAATTAATGACAACACTCGCCTTTCTTTTTGTTTATTTTTTTATTTCAATTAAAAGATCTCCTGTTTGAATTGCCTCACCATTGGTTACATGTACATCAACGATTGTTCCGTCAAATGGTGCTTGGACCGTTGTTTCCATTTTCATTGCTTCCGTAATCATAAGGTGATCGCCTTTTTTCACTTTCTCACCTTTCTTAACGAGAACCTCGATGACAGTTCCTGGCATCGTTGCGCCAACATGGTTCGGATTATCGCGATCTGCTTTCGGCTTCGCTGCCAATGTTGTTTTAACGCTCAAATCTTTAACAACTACTTCGCGTGGTTGTCCATTAAGTTCAAAATAAATGACTCTCGTTCCGTCTACTTGTGGTTGACCAATTGACACTAGTTTTACAATTAACGTTTTTCCTTGCTCAATTTCAACTTTAATTTCTTCACCAAGTCTCATGCCGTAGAAGAACGTTGGTGTATCTAGGACCGATAAGTCACCGAATTCCTCAGCTAATTTTTCATAATCCATAAATACTTTCGGATATAATGCGTAGGCGATGACATCTTGTTTCGTTACTTGACGGTTGAGCTTTCCGATTAAAGTTTCTCTTAATTCATGGAAATTGATTGGTTCAAGTAGCTCACCAGGACGTTGTGTAATTGCTTGACGCCCTTTTAAAATGATTTTTTGAAGTTCCTTCGGAAAACCTTGATAAGGCTGACCTAAATAGCCTTGGAAAAACTCAATCACCGAATCAGGAAAATCAAGCGTTTCACCTTTTTCATAAATATCATCTTCGCTCAAATTGTTTTGTACCATAAAGAGAGCCATATCACCAACAACTTTTGATGATGGTGTTACTTTAACAACATCACCAAACATATCATTCACACGGCGATACATCCTTTTCACTTCGTCCCACTTTTCACTAAGACCGACTGCTTTTGCTTGTTGTTGTAAGTTACTATATTGTCCACCGGGCATTTCATGCTCATATACTTCCGTATGTGGTGCATTCATGCCACTTTCAAAGCCTTTATAATATTCGCGCGTATCTTCCCAATAATGAGCAAGCTCGTCTAATGCTTTGTTGTCTACTTTTGGTGCTCTTTCCGTACCTTTCAACGCATAATAAAGTGAATTTGCACTCGGCTGAGATGTGAGTCCTGCCATTGAACTTAACGCAACATCAACGATGTCCACTCCTGCTTCAATCGCTTTCGCATACGTGAAAATTCCATTTCCGCTCGTGTCATGAGTGTGCAAATGAATTGGCAAATCAACAGTATCCTTCAGAGCAGAAATTAGTTCATATGCAGCTTGCGGTTTTAACAATCCCGCCATATCTTTGATGCCTAAAATATGTGCGCCAGCTTGTTCAAGCTCTTTCGCCATATTTTTGTAATAATTTAAGTCATATTTTGTTCGTGTCGGATCAAGAATATCACCTGTATAACAGATCGATGCTTCCGCGATTTTTCCTGATTCACGCACTGAATCTATTGCTAATGTCATCCCTTCAATCCAATTGAGGCTATCGAAAATACGAAATACGTCTATGCCTGCATCTGCAGAATGTTGAACAAACTCGCGAATTAAGTTATCAGGGTAATTTTTGTATCCGACAGCATTTGATGCTCTTAAAAGCATTTGAAAGAGCACATTTGGCACTTTCTTTCGCAATTTATTCAATCGTTCCCACGGATCTTCGTTTAAAAATCGCATTGCTACGTCAAACGTTGCTCCACCCCACATTTCGAGTGAAAACAAGTCGGGCAGTAAATGAGCAGTTGGCTCAGCAATTTTTAATAAATCGTTCGTTCTAACACGTGTGGCTAATAATGATTGATGAGCATCACGGAATGTAGTATCAGTTAACAGTACTTCATTTTGTGCTTTCACCCAATCGACAAGACCTTCTGGCCCTTTATTATCTAAAATTTGTTTCGTTCCCGAAGGAATTTGTGAAGATTTTTTAACTTTAGGGATTCTTCGATCCGGAAATGCAGGCTTTTTCTTTTTTTCGAGCCCTGGAAAACCATTGATTGTCGTTGTCCCAATGTATTTCAGCATCTTCGTTCCACGATCTAATCGTTTCGGAAAAACAAACAACTCTGGCGATGAATCGATAAACGAAGTGTCATAATCACCAGTCAGAAACTTATCATGTTTCACTACGTTTTCCAGAAATGCAATATTCGTCTTAATTCCACGAATTCGAAACTCTTTTAGATTTCGAATCATTTTTGTTGCTGCTTTTTCAAATGTTAAAGCCCAAGTCGACACTTTTACTAATAGTGAATCATAATAAGGTGTAATGACTGCACCTTGAAAACCATTACCCGCATCGAGGCGTACACCAAAACCGCCACCTGAACGATAGGCCATAATTTTTCCTGTATCTGGCATAAAGTTATTCGCCGGATCTTCGGTCGTTACACGTGATTGAATCGCATAACCGTTCGTCGTAATTTCTGGTTGTTTTGGAATTCCGATTACATCACTATGTAACTCATGACCATCAGCAATTAAGATCTGAGATTGAACAATGTCAACACCCGTTATTAATTCTGTAATCGTATGCTCAACTTGAACTCTTGGATTCACTTCAATAAAATAAAACTTTTCATCGGGGGTAACTAAAAATTCAACGGTGCCAGCGTTTAAATAATCAACACTCTTTGATAGTTGAACCGCCGCTTGACAGATGTCTTCTCTCAATTTATCAGGTAATGAAACACTTGGCGCAACTTCAACAACTTTTTGATGTCGTCTTTGGATAGAACAATCGCGTTCGTATAAGTGAACAGTATTACCATAAGTATCTGCCAAAATTTGAACCTCAATATGTTTTGGACGCTCAATATATTTTTCGACATACATTTCGTCACCACCAAAAGCTGCTTTCGCTTCCGACTTCGCACGACTGTATGCATCTTCAAGGGCTTGTTCGCTTCTAACGATCCTCATGCCTCGACCACCACCGCCGAGTGATGCTTTAATAATAATTGGATAACCATGAGTATTAGCAAATCCACGGATTTCTTCAATATCTTTAACAGGACCATCAGAACCCGGAATTACAGGAATTCCCGCTTTAATCGCTTCATTTCTTGCACGCACTTTGTCCCCAAACATGATAAGATGCTCAGGTTTCGGCCCAATAAAAATAATTCCTTCTTCTTGACAACGTTGTGCGAATTGCGTATTTTCTGAAAGAAAACCGTATCCTGGATGAATCGCATCTACGTCATTCGCTTTTGCAATTTCAATAATTCCTTCTATGTCTAAATAAGCATCGATTGGTTTCTTGCCTTCACCGACAAGGTAGGCTTCATCCGCTTTATAGCGATGAAAAGAACCGGTATCTTCATTTGAATAGATCGCCACAGTGCGTAAGCCTAATTCTGTACAAGCGCGAAATATTCGAATGGCAATTTCCCCTCTGTTTGCAACCAACACTTTGTTAATTTTCTGTTCCCTATCCATACTATTTCCTCCCTATCTACCAAATTATATATATAAACCTTACCTTCCTAATATTGAAATATTTATTTAATCAGAAGGCCGGACGGTTTCTCGCTTCATATTTAGAAACGCTGAAATATTAACAAGAATTCCCATTGAAAACATAACTAAAACTAGAAAAGAACCTCCATAGCTTATAAACGGAAGTGGCGCTCCCGTGATTGGCAATAAGCCTGAAATCGCCCCAAGATTTACAAATGCTTGTATAGCAACAAGCGAGGAAATTCCAATCGCTAATAAACTACCAAATGTGTCTTTGCATCTGATGCCAATCATAAATCCCTTAAATACGATATATGCAAACAAACCGATAACGAAAATAGTTCCGAATACACCAAGTTCTTCAACAACAACCGCCATAATAAAATCTGTATACGGCTCCGGTAAAAACCCATATTTTTGAATACTATTTCCTAGTCCTCTTCCGAGTATACCACCAGAGGCCATCGCTATGTATGAATTAATAAGGTGGTACCCTGAATCTTCAGGATCCGAGAATGGGTCGTAAGCACCCGTTATTCTCGATAATTGTTCTTCTGACAGAAATACCGAAAGTGAAGTTGCAATGAGAGACACGGCAATAATACAAAGACCAATTAGAGAAAAAAGATGTTTTCCTTTCATCCCTGAGCATATGATCATTACACCTGAAATCCCTAAAATAATAATCGCTGTGCCTAAGTCTGGTTGTTTGGCAACTAAAAAAAAGAACAAACTAATAACGATTAATGGCGGTATAACAGCCTTTCTGAAATCTTCGATGTACCCTTGCTTACGTGAAAATATTGCCGCTAAGTATATGATCAAACCAATTTTTGCAATTTCCGACGGTTGGATTGTAAAGCCACCAATCGAGATCCACCGCTGTCCAAAATTATAAACTGAGCCGACAAGAAGTACGGCGATAAGCAATATTAATGAAATGACCATAATCGGCTTCATTAGCCGTTCATAAATTTTATAAGGCATAAGCATCGCAAACAGAAATGCTATCGTTCCAATAGCTAACCATTGCAACTGTTTGAAAAAAAAGTAATGAGTGGGTCGAGGTGGATCAAATTCCATGACTGTTACAATCATGCTTGAACTATAGATCATGATGACTCCAAAGGCAACTAATAATACCATTGCAACCACTATGCTATAATCATAATTTTTAAAGAGTTTTTTTAGCATGTATATCCAACCTTTTTCCAATCGAAACGATTCGATAGGATTTATTTTAGCATATTTTCACGAGTGTGTAGAGTTATTAAGTGCTTTATAATATAAAAAAACTCAAACTACTTTAATATAGTTTGAGTGTTTATGCTTCTTTTATCGATGCTTCATGTAAAACAGTTAATTGTTTTTCTAGGCTTTCCATTAGTTCTTTTCCATCTATTTCATCAACTAAACCTAATCGGATTGCAAAATCAATTTCCCTTGATAAGCCAAACATTTGCGTATCGAGAACTTCCTCGTAAAGAGGACATTGAGGCATTGTTAAATTTTCCATCTGTACCTCGATTAGTTTTAGGATCTTATTGGCATCAGCCTTTAACAGTTCATAGGCTTTTTCTCGATGTCCTGCAATTGTCTTTAGCGACAAAATGATCCCTCCGATCTTAAGATCTCATACTTGTTTTTATCATAGCGATTCTAATATAAAAAAGCAAGTAAGGACGTTTCTCCCATAGCATACGTCGCGATTAAAAAATATTTAATTGTAATTGATTTGAAAGAGACTGTAATAGTCTTACTCCTGCAATGCTATTCCCTTTTTCGTTTAAAGCAGGTCCGTAAACACCGATTCCCATTTTTTCTGGAATTGAGCTAAGTACCGCACCAGATACACCACTTTTAGCTGGAATTCCAACTTTGATCGCGAATTCACCCGATTCGTTATACATACCACACGTAACCATAAATGTCGTTACAATTCGCGTAATGTCTTTTGAGAGAATGATTTCACCGTTGTATGGATTGATTCCATCATTCGCTAGCACATAGCCAATGTGAGCGAGATCAATACAATTCAACTCAATGGCACACTGGTTCGTATAAAGATTAAGCAACTCTTCAATGTCTCCGTCAATGACTTTATGCTCTTTCAAAAAATAGCATAGCGAACGGTTTAAATTTGCTGTCTCGAACTCTGACTTTGCAACATACTCGTTCACTGTTATTCGGTCATTGTTTGCCATTTTCCGAACTAACTGTAAGATTCTTTCAAGTTTTTCTTCATTGTTCATTCCTTGAATTAAATGAGTGACCGTTAGCGCTCCTGCGTTAATCATTGGGTTAAGTGGTTTTGATGGTGTTTGATTTTCTAGCTTTGCTATCGAATTAAAGGGGTCACCAGTTGGCTCCATCCCAACTTTTTCAAACACTTTCGTTCTTCCAAGATCATCAATTGCAAGTGCTAACGTTATAATCTTACTAACACTTTGGAGCGTAAATCGTTTTGAAACATCTCCTGCTGATACACACCCTTCTTTCGTATAGAGAGCCACCGATAAATCCGTTTGCTCTGCTTTTGCTAATGCAGGGATGTAATGTGGAACAGTTCCTTTACGACTAAACGGTCGAGCTTTTTCAACGAATTCTTGCAGCGTATCACTTGGTATACATTGCACGAAAAACACTCCTATCTCTTTCAACTATTATATCCATTCATATCCAATAAATGATAAAATATAAACTAAAAATAAGAGGAGTGGGATTTATGAGCGATATTATACAGTTTTCTGGTGACATTGAATATAAAATTACACTTGATCCGAGTGTCTGGATTTTTGATGATCGAAAAATTGAACTGGACAAGGCGTTTGATATAATGGGTGATCGTAAACTCGACGATTTAGAAAGTTATACGAAAAAAATTTCTAAACAATGGGATAAAGAACGTTCACAAGGAGCAAGTTTTCCACCTGTAAACAGAAGTGTTCAACGGATGGATAAAGATAAAGTTCTAACCGAAACTTATGTCATGCCGATTCAACCATTTATTAACAATGCTGAACCAGCGGAACACGTTGAAACAGTTTCTATCGTGCAAAAAGATGGGACAACTATCTCCATTGCATTATCGAAAATAAAAGATGCTTTTCTTTGTTTCTCTAAAAACGGTAAACCTTTAACTAAAGATGGACCTGTCCACCTTTATTTCCGTGATGGCAGTAATCGAAACAAACCGATAAAAAACATTACTGAGTTTGTGTTCAAATAATCATGACAAAACAATAAAGCCGATTTGCATAAACTTTATCCTAGTTACAAACGATAATCGTAAACAAAACAAACGCTTGAAAGGATGTTTACTTTGAAAAAGCTTATCGTTCTGTTTACGGTTTTTGTATTCGGGCTTATCAGTTGCCAAAGTAACAATGGACAAAATGCACAAGAAAACAACGTTGTTGACATTCATTATACAAATAACAAACATCCAGACGATATCGCTGAACACTTAGTCAATATCGCGAGTTCGGTTCCTGATGTTAATGATGCAACGGCACTCGTCATTGGAAGGTATGCAATTGTCGGAATCGATGTGAATAAAGATCTCGATCGTTCAAAGGTAGGCACAATTAAATACACAGTTGGAGAAGCATTGAAAGATGACCCTTACGGAGCCTACTCCATTGTTACAGCTGATACAGACATAACGGAAAGAATAAATCAAATGCAGCAAGATATGCAGGAAGGACGTCCTGTCACAGGTATAATGGAAGAATTAGCCGAAATTGTTAATCGGCTTATGCCAGAAACACCTGGGAAATTATTTGAAGAAAATAAAAGCCAACCTGAAAAGGATCATAATCAACAATTGAATGAACGAGAGGAAAAAACGTTGAGAAAAGAGCAAGATAAACAAGATTTAGATCGATGAATTCATTGAGTCCTCATGCTATACTAGACATGAGGTGTAACTATGAGAGTAAAATGTATACTTTGTGATAAAATTGAAACGATCCGTGATGAAACACCACTTGCTAAACGATTGCGAAATCGCCCCATTCATACGTTTATGTGCGATACATGTCATACGCGGATTACAAAAAAAACAGAAAAACATTTAGCAAGTGATGCATTTAAACTTTACCGCAAACCGAAAAGAAACTTATTTTAAAAACGAGCGATCCAAGAAGTCGTATTTCAGACGTTTGGATCGTCTTTTTTTATGTACCACTGCAACAATTATCATGCTTTAATTGCTAAAATCTCTCAATTAGCCCCAGACTGTACAAATGTAAATTGCCTATTGAATTTTCCGACTTTTTGCGGCGTTAAACGAGCTGATCCGTATGTTGAACCTACCGCACAAAATAACTTCGAATTGAAATTTCAGATGACGTTGACACAGACACAATTGGCAATCGTGTTTCACCGTCGAACGGACTGTAAATGTTGTTGAACTATTCGGTTCCTTGTACACAGGTAAAGGATCGCCTAATGCTCGTCTCGAAAGCAATGGAGATTCGTACTTCGATATTACAATTGGTAACGTGTACTAGTATGACCAGAACACATGGACAAAAACTGGAAACTTAAGAAATGAAGATGGCAAACAAGGTTCAGCGATCCTCACAGGTCTAGGCTCACCATCTGTGGATGACGTGTAGAAAAAACCGTTGAATGCGAATTTACAAGAGTCAGCTCATCCACAAATTCCAAAAGACTGGAAAGGTTCTGCTGGATCAGGTAGTAACGGTTCAGGTGATGATGATGGCGGAACAGGCAAAACAGAAACATCAATAGGTAGTGATACGGATTGCAAGGTAAATCTGCCCAAGGTGGCAAGCGACCAAAAACTGTAAGCGTTCTAAGAGAATTAAGTTAAAAAATACAAAACCAGGTGAAGAAAACCTGGTTTGTTTGAAAGGAATTTTTAAGCAGTCTTTCTTCATTTCGAAGACTGTTCTTTTTTTTTCGTCTGATGCAATCGAATCCGATAAATAATGAGTACAATTGCCGCAACGATGAGACCTTCTGCAATCGGAATAAACATTGCTAAAAACGTTAATATAACACTTCCTACCAATAACGCAATGTATACAATGAGCATTTTTAACAATGGAAGTTTACGTGCAAATCCTAATTGAAATACGATCACCGTTAAAATGACGACGATAATATAGAGTAAGAAAAAACCCATTTCAGGATTATCGGCTATTCCTACCATTTCTGCAATCCGAGTTAGACCTTCAGGCTTAGCATTTAAAATCTCCTCTGAATCCATAATTTTAATCCCTCTTCCCTAGTTCCTGTTTTTCTTCCTTTTGTCATGCTTCTCTCTTTCATTTTTATTTAAAATCTTTTTTCGCAAACGAATCGATTTCGGTGTCACTTCACAATACTCGTCATCGCTTAAATATTCAAGGCACTGTTCTAACGTCATGATTCTCGGTTTTTTCATCGTAACTGTATGATCTTTCGTAGCGGAACGCATATTCGTCATCTGTTTCATTTTTACGATATTTACTGTCAGATCGTTTTCCCGATTATGCTCGCCGATAATCATGCCTTCATACACTTCCGTACCCGGTTCAACAAAAATTGTGCCACGATCCTCTAGTTGAATGATACTATATTGCGTTGCTTTCCCAGCTTCTTGAGAAACGAGAGCCCCTTGACGTCTTCCGCCAATATTTCCACTTACGAGCGGTTGGTAACTGTCAAAAGAACGATTAATGATCCCATACCCTCTTGTTTGTGTCATAAATTCAGTTGTATATCCAATAAGACCACGAGCAGGTACAAGAAACTCAATTCGCACTTGACCAGCTCCACTGTTCACCATATCGACCATTTCTCCTTTTCGTTCGCCAAGTGCCTCCATAATCGTACCTGTATATTCTTCCGGTACATCAATTTGTACTCTTTCCACGGGTTCACATTGGACACCATCTATTTCCCGGATAATCACTTGTGGTTTAGACACTTGTAATTCATAGCCTTCTCGACGCATGTTTTCAATTAAAATTGATAAATGCAGTTCTCCACGCCCTGACACTATCCACATATCTGGTGACGACGTATTTTCAACTCGAAGGCTAACGTCTGTTTCCAATTCTGCAAGTAATCTTTCTTCAATTTTCCTGCTCGTAATATACTTTCCTTCGCGACCGGCAAACGGGCTATCGTTCACTAGAAAAGTCATTTGCAATGTCGGTTCATCAATTCGTAACGGAGGCAGCGGCTCTTGATAATCAATTGGACATACCGTCTCACCAACATTGATTTCTTCCATTCCTGACACCGCAATCAAATCTCCTGCTTTCGCTTTATTGATTTCGATTCTTCGTAACCCTTGAAATCCGAATAATTTCGTAACACGTAATTGTTTTGTCGTCCCATCTAACTTCATTAACGCAACTTGCTGGCCAACCGATATCGAGCCCCGAAACACTCGTCCTATTCCTATTCTGCCTAAATAATCATTATAATCAAGCATTGTCACTTGAAATTGTAACGGTTTGTCACTATTATCAATCGGAGCTGGAATCGTTTCAACGATCGTTTCAAATAAAACTTCCATTGAATCCGTTTCCTTATCTAGTTCAAGGCTCGCTGTTCCATTTAAACCTGAGGCATAAATGACGGGAAACTCGAGTTGATCTTCGTTTGCACCAAGCTCAATGAATAAATCAAGTACTTCATCAATCACCTCTGCTGGGCGTGTATAAGGGCGATCAATTTTATTCACAACGACGATTGGCGTTAAATTTTGCTCGAGTGCTTTTTTAAGAACGAATCTCGTTTGGGGCATGCAACCTTCATATGCATCAACGACGAGTAAAACACCGTCAACCATTTTCATAATTCGTTCAACTTCACCGCCAAAGTCCGCATGACCGGGGGTGTCCATAATATTAATTTTAATGTCTTTATATTGAATCGCTGTATTTTTTGCTAAAATCGTTATGCCTCGCTCACGTTCTAAATCATTCGAATCCATCACCCGCTCTTCAACTTCCTCATGTTCTCGGAACGTCCCAGACTGTTTTAACAATTGATCAACTAACGTCGTTTTCCCGTGATCAACGTGGGCAATAATCGCGATATTACGTATATCTTTTCTAAATTGACTCATTACATTTCTCCATTCCTTCTAATTCAGATGCTAAATAACTAATTAATTATAGCATATTGAGGCGACACGCTTACACATATATGATACACTTCTTATTGTTGTCATTATCATTTTTTTGGAGGCTTACGATGTTAAATCAAAATCTTTTTTTCCTCATCCTTTCAATCATTGTTGTCATATTTATTTTATTAGTCGGGATATTTTTAGCTGAGCAAATGTTAATTTATGCCTTATTTGCTTTTCTTCTAGCGCTCGTAGTGATGGGCTTCGGTTTTTATATAAAAAGAAAATGGAATTCACAATAGCGATGTGAAATCCATTTTTTTACTTTAATTTCGGTAAGATAAATGTATCCAATATTTTTTCATGAACAGATGGGTTCGCTGCGAAAATTGTATTTTGTTTTAACAATTCAATTTCTTCGCCGTCAATCTTTGTTAGCACGCCACCAACTTCATCAATTAGTAACTTTCCTGCAGCGAAATCCCAAGGAGACAATCGTAACGATATGTATCCATCTAACCGCCCAGATGCTACATATGCAATTTCAATCGCCGCTGAACCATACGAACGAATGCCTCTCACTTCATTCACTAACGGAGTCAGAACGGAAGGGTCAATTTTACGATTTTTAATCAGCCACGATGCATTAATTCCGATCAATGATTGTGATAACGGCTTTTTTTCCAATTTCGATAACGGTCTATCATTTAAGTAAGCGCCTTCTCCACTTCTACAATGGTACATTTCATCAGACATGACGTCGTAGATAATACCTATTTGCCCAATACCGTCTTCATATATAGCAAGTGATATTGCAAAATGTCGCTGCTGATTAACAAAATTAGTCGTGCCATCAATCGGATCGATAATCCAAATGACACCTTCTGTCGTGATTTCCTTATCTCCAAATCCTTCTTCACCTAAAACTCGATGACCCACATATTTTGTATGTATTTTATTTATAAAAAATTGTTCAACTTGTTTGTCAACATTCGTAACTAAATCTGAAAAATTTGTTTTATATTGTATGTTAAGCTCTGTAATAAAAGATTGTTTAATGATGTCACCGGCTTCTTTTACCCATAAATGTGCATCGTTAAACAATACCTCTCTCTTTGATTGCTGCATATAATGGATAGCCCCTTTAACCTTTTTTCTAATCGCACTTCCATTATGACATAGATAACAAAAAAATGTACAAATTAAAGAAAACTTGCCGATAGGCAAGCTTGTTACGCGCATACAGAGCTGTTAGACTTAGTTTCGTGTCCCAAGTGTAAAACGCTCTGCTTCCTATGCTTCCAATCGGATTAACTCCTGACGCAACTGTTCAAGTTTTCGTTTTGAGTGTTGGATCTGAATGAGATCTTTACTTTCTAATGCATCGTATAACGTCGCTAGCTCATAATTAATCTCCATTTTTAAAACAGGCAGACGTTCTTCTCCATCATTTTTCAGTAATGTTTGGATAACTTGCTTCATTGTCATAACACCTCTACATCATTTTGTATTGTGACACTTTCCGTGCTATTGTTATGGAAAATGAGTTTTTCTCCCCTTCCTTCTTATTACTATCATTCCACTATTTGCTACATTTCAAACCATTAAGAAAAAGAGGTGTTCACATTGTCATTATATAGTTTTTCACCTGAAGATTTTAACGTATTTCAAATTGAAGGACTCGAAAATCGAATGGAAGCGATTCAAACAAAAATCCAACCTAAATTTCAAGTGATTGGCGAAGAACTGACGACATACCTGTCGGCAAAGCTGAATATGGAAATGTTTTTACATATTGCAAAACATGCTCGTCGTACGAAAAATCCGCCAAATGATACTTGGCTAGCCATTGCAAATAATAAGCGTGGATATAAAAAGCATCCGCATTTTCAAGTCGGACTATTTGATGATCGTGTGTTTATTTGGCTCGCATTTATTTATGAATTGCCTAACAAACAGCAAATTGCAAAAACTTTTATGCAACATATTGATTCGCTTAAATCCATACCAAATAATTTTGTCATTTCTCAAGATCATATGAAAAAAGCTGCATATCATTTCAATGAAGTCGATTTAAACGATATACTAGACAGGTTTTATTATGTTAAAAAAGCAGAGCTACTCATCGGGCGACATATTCAAAGAACAGATCCGATTCTTCAAAATAGTTTAGCCTTTTTAAAGATGACGAAGACGACCTTTGATGCGCTACTACCTTTGTATCACTTAGCCATTGAACAATAAAAAATGGAAACCAATAATAAACATGAATTGCTACATCTTAGGGTAATTTAAACATGTGTACACAGTTCAATGGAAGGAGTGTGTGATTATGCAACAGCAACAGCAGCAGCAACAACAACAAAAAGGAATTTGGTTACCATTAATTGCATCTGTTGGTGTAGGCGCTGCAACATTTTATAGCATGAGAAATGGAAAAGGGATGGGGCAAACGATTCAACAAATGATCCCTTTCGTTGCAGGTATGAAAAATAATAATTCATCACAAAAATCCAACGAACAAACGAGTACACAGAACAACCAAATGCTTCAATAAATAAATCCCCCGTTCGGGGGATTTATTATTTTAATCGGCTATAGATGGATTCAGCCTCAGATATGATACGATCAATTAAAACAGATACAGGTGGAGAATCGTAAATTCTTCCAACCACTTGTCCAGCCCAAGCAAAGCCTTCTTCATCATTACCGTCATGGATATAACGTTTATTCGCTTCACCACTGATAAATTCTTTTAACGCTTCATATGTAGGTGTTTGTTGTTCAAGCTCTAATATTTTATCCGTCCATGTATTTTTTAACGCTCGTGCCGGAGCACCTATTTTACGTTTAATGATAACTGTATCTGTTTCTTCTGCATCGATGATGTTCTGTTTATACCGTTCACTCGCATGAACACATTCTTCGGTAGCAATAAAGCGAGTGCCCATTTCTATCCCTTCCGCACCTAAAGATAGAGCCGCCAATAAACCACGACCATCCCCAATTCCACCCGATGCAATCACAGGAATTGATACAGCATCAACAACTTGAGGAATAAGTACAAGTGACCCAACATCATCCCTGCCTAAATGTCCACCCCCTTCTTGTCCAACGACCATAACGGCATCTGCACCTAGCTCCTCAGCTTTTATTGCTTGTCGCTTCGAAGCAACTAAAACCAGTTTCTTTATATCTGTACCTTGCAAATGTTCAAAAAAAGCTGTCGGATTTCCTCCTGTGACAGATACAACTGGAACATTTTCTTCAATTGCAACGTCGAGCATATGCTTATACTCTCTTCCATGCTGACCAATTGCATAATTAACTCCAAAAGGCTTAGATGTTTTCGCTCTCACTTTTACGATTTCATCACGCAATTGTGATCGTGACGACAAGCTCATTGCAGTAATTTGACCTAACCCTCCCGCATTCGAAACGGCTGAGGCTAATTCAGAATAGGCTAGATAAGCTAATCCCCCTTGAATGATCGGATATCGAATTCCTAACATTTTAGATACACGTGTCTCCCAGTTCATCCGCTACCCTTCTTTCTTAATTTTGTTTCTATTCTTACAATAGCAGTTTTAAACGAGCAGATAAAGAACGAACAAAATAAAAGAAAAACAAAACGTACTCACACATAAACTAACAAACACGAAACGCTTCGACCTTCCAATGACAAAACTAATGACTGAAGCTAAATAAATAAAAATAACGAGTAAACATAGTTTAGCCGTCATCCGATCTTCTGGCGAAAAGATAATAACCGCTAAATATAGTAACCATATGATTGCATGTATGAATACACTCATAACAATCCGCTGCACGACATACCACCTCATACAACTATATGCATAAGGTCGTCCATTTTGAACATTTTTATAAGTTTTAATAAATAGAGTTGTGACAGAGCTAAAAAAACCGTAAGTACTTCATAGACTTACGGTTTTCTCACCTATTTTACTATATGAATGGGTGTTCCTAAAGCTACCTCTGCAGCTTCCATCGTGATTTCTCCTAACGTTGGGTGAGCGTGAATCGTTAGTGCAATGTCTTCTGCTGTCATCCCGCCTTCAATTGCAAGACCAAGCTCAGCAATTAAATCAGATGCGTTGACACCAGCAATTTGCGCTCCTAGGACGAGTCCATCTTCTTTGCGAGTGACAAGCTTTACGAAGCCGTCGGTTGCGTTAACTGACAATGCTCTTCCGTTAGCAGCATACGGGAATCTAGCACCGATAACTTCAAAACCAGCTTCTTTCGCTTCTTTTTCCGTATAACCAACAGAAGCAAGCTCTGGTTCTGAAAAAACGACTGCTGGAATGGCTAAATAATCGACTTGAGAAGGCTGACCACTAATCGCCTCGGCTGCAACTTTTCCTTCATAAGATGCTTTATGAGCGAGAGCTGGTCCAGCGACAACATCACCGATTGCATAAATTCCATCAACCGATGTTTTACATTGACTGTCAACTTTAATAAGTCCTCGATCTGTTAATTGAACACCAATCTGTTCAAGACCTAATTCATCTGTATTTGGGCGTCTGCCAACTGTAACAAGTACGTAATCTGCTTCAATGGATTGTGTTTCACCGTTTACTTCTGCAGTGACGATGACACTACCATCCTTTTCTTCTACCCCTTGAGCTTTCGCCTCTGTATAGATTTGAGCACCTTTTTTCTTAAGCTGTTTTTCTACGAGTGTACTCATCTGTTTTTCGAAACCGGATAAAATTTGTTTTTCACCCTCTAAAATGACAACTTCTGATCCGAAATTGGCAAATGTCGTTCCAAGTTCAATTCCGATGTAACCTCCACCAACAATAATAAGTTTTTTCGGTATTTCTTCTAAAGCGAGCGCTCCTGTTGATGAAAGTACGCGGTCGCTCCATTTAAAACTCGGAAGTTCGATCGGTCTTGAACCTGTAGCAATGATACAATTTTTAAAATTGTACGTTTGCGTCGTATACTCATCTTTCGTGACTCGGACTGTTTTTTCATCAGAAAAATATGCTTCGCCGTGAACAACGTCGATTTTATTGCCTTTCATTAAACTTGCAATACCGCCAGTTAATTTTTGTACGACTGAACCTTTCCAATCTTGTACCTTTTTAAAATCAATTTTCGGATTTTCAATCGTAATTCCGTAATCATCTAAGTGGTTCAGTTCATCATATTTTTGACTTGCGCTAATTAATGCTTTAGAAGGGATACAGCCAACATTTAAACAAACCCCACCTAACGTTTCCGCCTTCTCAACGATCGTTACTTTTTGTCCAAGCTGTGCCGCTCGAATCGCAGCGACATAACCACCCGGTCCCGAACCAATCACCAGTGTGTCAATTTCTTCTGCAAAGTCTCCTACTACCATTTCCGTTACGCCTCCATTACTAATAATTGTGGATCATTCAGTAATCGTTTAATATGATTTAACGCTTGTTGAGCCATTACACCATCGACGAGTCGATGATCATAACTTAAGGATAACGCAAGAACGGGTGAAACGACAACTTCTCCGCTTTCAACGACCGCTTTATCTTCTATTCGACCGACCCCTAAAATTGCCACATCTGGATGATTGATAATAGGAGTAAACCATTGTCCGCCAGCTGAACCAAGATTTGAAATCGTACTACTACTTCCACGCATTTCTCCACTCATCAGCTTACCCTCTCTCGCTTTAATTGCTAATTCGCTAATTTCTTTTGCAATCATGAGCATTGATTTACGATCCGCATCTTTAATTACAGGCACGACGAGACCGTTCGGTGTATCGGCAGCAATCCCTATATTGTAATAATGCTTATAAACGATTTCTTCGTTCTCATCATCAATCGATGCGTTAAGTACTGGATACTCACGAAGTGCTGATACGAGAGCTTTCACAACGTACGGTAAAAACGTTAATTTAACTCCTTTTTCGGCTGCCATCTCTTTATATTGATTCCGATGATTAACTAAATCAGTTACAACAACTTCATCATGGTGTGTAACGTGTGGGGCCGTTTGTTTCGAATGAACCATTGCCTTTGCGATTGTTCTCCTGATGCCGCGTAATTTCTCTCTCGTTTCAGCTTGCTGAACTTCAACTTCAGTTCCTATCCGCTTCGTATCTTCAGCCGTATCGGTTTTTGCTTCTGCTCGTTGCTTACGATCACCGCTTAAAAATGCATCGATATCTGCTTTAAGAATTCGACCGTTTTTACCTGAGCCTGTTACTTGAGAAATATCAACTGAATGTTCCCGTGCATATTTGCGAACTGAAGGCATTGCGATAACTCTTGGCTTTTTCACTCGATCGTCTTCAAGTTCAGCCTGAGATTCAACCTGTTTATTCAGTTTAATTCTTTCTAATTCTCGTTCCTGCTTTTCTTCATCAGCACTGCTATCTTCAGCCTCGGTCTCATGACCTTCTGCTTCAAACGTAATAATGATGTCACCGACAACAGCTACTTCACCTTCGTCGACTTTAATTTCTAATACTCTTCCTTCAACTGGACTCGGAATTTCAACAACTGCTTTATCATTTTGAACTTCAACAATCGGGGCGTCTTCTTTCACTTCGTCACCCGGTTTTACAAACCATTTTACAATTTCACCTTCGTAAATACCTTCACCGATATCAGGTAATTTAAACTGAAATGCCAATGAATTCGCCTCCTGTTTTTTTTCTAACGTTATATGCTTAAAAGTGGATGACCTTTTTCACTGCTTCGATAATGTCTTTATAATTCGGCAACCATACATCTTCTGCTGCAGAAAAAGGATAGACTGTATCTGGTGCGGTCACCCGTAGTACAGGGGCTTCCAAACTTAAAATCGCTCGATCATTAATTTCAGCAACGACATTGGCCGCTACACCTGCTTGTTTTTGTGCTTCTTGAACGACAATCGCACGATTTGTTTTTTCAACAGATTGGACGATCGTATCAACATCAAGTGGGCTAACCGTTCGCAAATCAATAACCTCAGCTTGAATCCCCTCTTTTTCAAGTTCATCGGCTGCTTTTAATGAAGAGTGGACCATTGCACCGTATGCAATAATCGAAATGTCCTTACCTTCTCTTTTAATATCCGCTTTTCCAATCTCTATTGTATATTCTTCCTCTGGAACCTCTTCTCTAAACGAGCGATACAATTTCATATGTTCAAGAAATATGACAGGGTCATTATCACGAATAGCCGAAATGAGTAATCCTTTTGCATCATAGGGCGTAGACGGGATAATCACTTTTAAGCCAGGTTGCTGTGCCATTAAACCTTCTAAGCTATCAGCATGCATTTCCGGTGTTTTTACACCACCGCCAAAAGGTGAGCGAATCGTAATCGGAGAAGTGCGTGTTCCACCTGTTCGATATCGCATCCTAGCCATTTGTCCAGAAATCGCATCCATCGTTTCATAGACAAATCCGAAAAATTGAATTTCAGGGACAGGACGATATCCTTGTAATGCAAGTCCGACCGCCAATCCATTAATCGCAGACTCCGCCAATGGAGTATCAAAAACACGGTCTTTGCCAAATTCTTTTTGCAACCCTTCGGTAGCTCTAAACACACCACCGTTTACCCCTACGTCCTCACCGAACACTAACACATTTTCATCATTTCTAAGTTCTGTCCTAAGAGCGTCGGTAATCGCTTGAATCATTGTCATTTGTGCCATCTTTATTTCGACTCCTTCGCTTTATATTCTTCCATTTGCTCCTCGATATTTTTTGGCATGTCTTCAAACATAAATCCTAGTAAATCCGTTACTTTTTGTTTTGGAGCATTGTCCGCTTTTTGAATCGCCTCTCTAATTTCCTTTTGAGCTTGTTCAATTGTTTGCTCTTCATCTTCTTCTGTCCATAAATTTTTCGCCTGTAAATATGTTCTAAAGCGTACGATTGGATCTTTCTTTTCCCATTCGTTATCCAGATCGTCAGAACGATAACGAGTTGGGTCATCTCCGGCCATCGTATGTGGTCCGTAACGATATGTTAATGTCTCAATTAATGTTGGTCCTTCTCCATTTAATGCACGTTCTCGTGCTTTTTTCGTCACGACATAAACAGCTAATGGATCCATGCCATCAACTTGTATACCTGGAATTCCGGCAGCCACTGCTTTTTGAGCAAGTGTTTTCGCCTTTGTTTGCAACTCAACAGGCGTAGAAATTGCGAAACGGTTATTTTGAATAAAAAAGATCGCTGGGGTGTTATATGCACCCGCAAAGTTAATTCCTTCATAGAAATCACCTTGCGATGACCCCCCGTCACCTGTATACGTAACTGCAACTGCCTTTTTGTTTCGCATTTTCAATCCAAGCGCGACACCTGTTGCTTGAATAATTTGTGCTCCGATTATAATTTGTGGTGGAAGAATATTTAAGTCTTCAGGAAGCTGATTGCCTTCGAAATGTCCTTTCGAAAATAAAAAAGCTTTATATAGAGGGAGTCCATGCCAAATAATTTGTGGGACATCCCGATAGCCTGGTAAAATAAAATCTTCTTTTTCAAGTGCAAAATGACTTGCTAATTGCGAGGCCTCTTGACCAGCAGTTGGCGCATAAAAACCTAATCTTCCTTGTCGATTTAAAGAGATTGAACGTTGATCAAGTACTCGTGTGTATACCATTCTTTTCATTAATTCTCGTAATTGTTCATCTGTTAAATCCGGTTCCTCTGCTTTATTGACAATCTCACCATTTTCATTCAAAATTTGAAACGTTTGGAATTCCTTTTCAATCTTTGCTAGTGATTCGAATCCCATCAATACCACCTCTTCCTTTTTTTAAAAGTTAAACTGAGAAACTTATCCATCTTCTAGGTTAACCAAAAGCAATCGTTCCAATGACCGAAAACATTGACAACTAGACGGTTATATAACAGGAACAAAAAAACAAAGACTGTACTATATTAAAATGTGAATTGACTATAACAGATCCATTTAAATTTAGTGTATATGATAACCTTAACATTTTCAACATTTAAACACGATTAAGTTTCCATTTTTGCTCAACGCTTTCAACGACCTGTATTATATAACATTTCAACTCTGTTATAGAATAATTGTTATCTATCATGTCGCAATCAACTTTCAAGCATAACAATATGGTAAAATGATCAAAAGCACACATTTGCTTTTTTAGGAGTGATAAAGAATGCTGACAATGAAAAATATTATTAGAGATGGAAACCCAGTTCTTCGCAAAAAAGCTGAGCCTGTTCAACTACCTGCCTCTGCAGAAGAAAAAGAGACGTTACAAAAAATGTTGCAGTTTTTACACAACAGTCAAGATGAACAAATAGCTGAAAAATATAATTTACGACCAGGAGTCGGACTTGCCGCTCCCCAAATTGGATTAAGTAAAAGAATGATAACCGTCTTATTGACTGATCAAGATAAATTATATGAATATGCGTTATTTAATCCAAAAATTATTAGTCATTCCGTTGAGTTAACGTACTTGGAAGGTGGAGAAGGTTGTTTATCTGTTGATGAAGACATACCCGGAAACGTTCCGCGATATGCACGTGTCCAAGTAAAAGGAATAGATCTTGAAGGTAAGGAGATAAGGCTTCGTTTAAAAGGCTTGCCTGCGATCGTTTTTCAACATGAGATTGACCATCTTGATGGCATCCTATTTTATGATCGAATTGATAAGGAAAATCCTTTCAGAACGTATGGAAATCCTATTGTACGTTAACGATTCCGTTTTTGATACTTAAAATAAAAAAAGTAGATACTAAAAAGAAGAGTAATGTAATTAAAGAAAGCATGAAAAAGATTCCATTTTCATTTATACTAAGAAAAAGTAAAAGTATTGGAGTAGTTTAACATTATGAAATTTATTAAAAATCATCAAACAGCAGTATTTGCATTAGGAGGACTTGGTGAAATTGGTAAAAACACATACGGTGTCCAATTTCAAGACGAAATTATTTTGATTGATGCAGGAATTAAATTTCCTGAAGACGAGCTATTAGGGATCGACTACGTCATTCCAGATTACACGTATTTAGAAAAAAATAGTGATAAAATTAAAGGGCTCTTTATCACCCATGGACATGAAGACCATATCGGTGGAATTCCTTTTCTACTAAAACAAATGAATGTACCAATATACGGCGGGAAGCTTGCTATCGGATTAATCCGTAATAAACTTGAAGAACACGGCTTACTTAGAAGAGCGAAGCTACATGAAATTCAAGAAGATGACATTATTAAATTTCGCAAAACGTCTGTCAGCTTCTTCCGAACGACACATAGCATTCCGGATTCTTACGGAATCGTTGTTAAAACACCGCAAGGAAATATCGTTCATACAGGTGACTTTAAATTTGATTTTACACCTGTAGGTGAACCTGCCAATTTAACAAAAATGGCGGAAATCGGAAAAGAAGGCGTACTTTGCTTACTTTCGGATAGCACAAACAGTGAAATTCCTGAATTTACAATGTCTGAACGAGTTGTCGGTGAAACGATCCAAAATATTTTCAGAAAAGTATCAGGAAGAATTATTTTTGCAACGTTCGCTTCGAATATCCATCGGCTACAGCAAGTTGTAGAAGCTGCCGTTCAAAGCAATCGAAAAGTGGCCGTATTTGGAAGAAGCATGGAATCAGCCTTAGAAATTGGTCAAAGTCTCGGTTATATTCAAGCTCCGAAAGATACGTTCATTGAAGCGCAACAAATTAACCGTCTGCCAGATAATGAAGTGACCATTCTTTGTACAGGTAGCCAAGGAGAACCGATGGCTGCATTGTCACGAATTGCAAACGGCACACATCGTCAAATTCATATTATTCCTGGAGACACTGTCGTTTTCTCGTCTTCACCAATTCCTGGTAATACGGTTAGTGTTGGGAAAATTATTAATCGCCTTTATCGTGCAGGTGCGGAAGTTATCCATCATAAGCTGAGTGATATTCACACATCTGGTCACGGAGGTCAACAAGAACAAAAACTTATGATTCGCCTAATAAAGCCGAAGTTTTTCGTTCCGATTCATGGCGAATATCGAATGCTTAAATCACATACGAAATTAGCAGCTGATTGTGGCATTCCTGAAGAAAATTCGTTTATTATGGATAATGGCGATGTTTTGGCATTAGAAGAAAATAAAGCAATCATTGCTGGCAAAATCCCTTCCGGCTCCATTTATGTTGATGGAAGCGGGATTGGTGATATTGGGAACATTGTGTTACGAGACAGAAAAATTCTTTCCGAGGAAGGTCTCGTCGTCGTGGTTGTCAGCATTAATATGAAAGAATATAAAATTCTTTCAGGTCCTGACATTATCTCAAGAGGATTTGTCTACATGCGTGAATCCGGAGATCTAATTAAAGAAGCTCAAGATCTATTAAAAAATCATCTTCAGCAGGTGATGGGAAAACAAACGAGCCAATGGTCGGAAATTAAAAATGAAATTACGGAAACGTTAGCACCTTTTTTATATGAAAAAACAAAAAGACGACCAATGATTTTACCGATTATTATGGAAATATAATGATAAAACCACACAATTTGCATTGAACTGCGCCCTGTCATCAAGTACACGGTGATAATGAATGCTACAGCCTGGTGCCGATATTCTAAAGGTGCTAGGCTGTTTATCTGTCTACTATGTTGGGAGCATATCATATCACAATTGTGTGGTCGTTTTCACTTAAAAATTGAAAATGAACGCTAGTCGATTAGAAAGAATGACATGACGTCAGCTTGGCATTTTTGCATCTTATTCATTATTCAGTAGCTTCTTTTCTAAGCGATTAATGTCTTGATAAGCGCCAATAACGACTAATATATCATCTTTACAGATCTTTTCGTCAGCCTGTGGTGAGACAATAATGGATTCCCCACGTTTAATCGCAACGATGTTAACACCATATATTGCACGAATATCTAACTCAATTAAAGTTTTACCATCTATTTTTGAACTTGCAATTAATTCAACGATGCTGTATTCATCTGAAAGCTCCAAGTAATCTAGAACATTGTTTGAAACTAAGCTCGTGACAATACGAATACCCATATCTCGTTCAGGATGAACAACTTGGTCTGCCCCTATTTTATTTAAAACTTTTTCATGATGGTCGTTTTGGGCTTTTACAGTGATTCGTTTTACACCTAACTCTTTCAAAATTAACGTTGTTAATATGCTCGCTTGAATATTATCACCAATCGCAACAATGACGTGCTCAAAATTTCGAATTCCCAAATTTTTCATCACCGTCTCATCGGTTGTATCTGCAATGACAGCATGAGTAGCAATTTCAGAAAACTCATTAATTTTTTCCTCATCAATATCAATGGCAAGAACATCCATCCCTTGCAACGCTAACTCTTTACAAATGCTGCCTCCAAATCGACCAAGACCTATAACTGCAAATTCTTTTTTCACGACAATTCCCCCGATACAATAAAACGATTGACGTGATCATATCATATTATATTCGTTATGCGAAGAAAAAAATAAAAAGCTCAAAGATGAATGTTTGTAACATCTTTGAGCCTCGAATGAAAGACTCCAACATTAGTAAGACAATTTGCAAAACAGATTTTTCTCGTAAACATCGCTATCTAGCATCGTTTTTATATCATAATCGGATTATATTTGAATGCGGCTTTCGACTTCCTGGCACACCTCTTCCGCTGATAATCCGCTTGCATTCAAAATTGACCCTTTTGAAACAACATTTTGAATGCCCATTATATTTTCGTCTTGGCCTGTAATTACACAAACATCGCAATTTTTTGCATCTGATTGTTCCTTTAAAGTCACGACGTGATATCCTTTGTCACGCAATGCTTCAGAAACATTCGTTAACGTTTGTTCTACACCGACTTTTGCCAATCAAAACCCCTCTTTCTTGTCATTTTTTGCAATCAGTTATAGTGCGTGTTCAGACGCAAGTAAGGCGACTCCATGAGTACATCTTTTTCTGCCTTACACCGAGGAAGCTACTTGATACGGATCGCAAGTCTATTCTTGTGCATCGCACGATGTTCTAACCTTACACAAATATTAAATTGTACCGGTACATGAAACGAAATAACGTGATTATTTGCACCTTTTTGAACACCCTCTTATAAAGATTACAATACCCCTTTATTTCAATTTTTATACTCTATGTTGACAAGTTCTAAAAATGCTTCCACTTGTTTTAAGCGTGTATAAGATTCATGTGTAATAATCCACGTATCACGGCTGACTTCCTCAGATTGTTTAGACTGTAAAGGAATTTTATAGATGTTGTCATTTTCAGTTAAACTAATTGAAGGTAAGATCGCATAGCCAATTCCATTTAAAGCCATCTGTTTACATGTTTCAATATGATCAACGATAATCGTTTTCTCAGGCGGAGAAATAAAATGTTCATGCCACCATGCTTGGATTTCACGATAATATGTTGAATCACTTTTAAATTGAATAAACGGTTTTTCTGAATTTTTTAATTGTGAAATTGATTGAATTTCAGTATCAACGAGGATAAGATCATCTTGAAACAATAACTTTTTTATCCCACGCCAATCTGGGTTTCCACGAATTATTCCAATATGGTAATGCTCTTCCTCAAATTGATGTAAAATTTCACTACTCCATCCAGTAGTTAACGAAATTTTGACGTTCGGATAATTGCGAACATATCGCTTTAAAACGTTAGGTAGCCAATATTGTCCAATGATCGAAGCGACAGCAAGCTTTAATGTACCTGAAACTTCAGCTTGCATAAGCGAAATTTCATCGAGCACTTTTTCTTTTTCAGCTAACGTCTTGTTTACGTATTCAATTATTTTTTCTCCTGCTGGTGTTAGCACTAAACCGCGCTTTGAGCGTAAAAAAATTTCAGTCCCCCATTGTCGTTCAATTGTACGAAGTCTTTGACTTAATGCCGGTTGCGTTACATACAATCGTTCAGCAGCTTTACGCATATTCAACTCTTCTGCTAAAACAGATAACATTTCATATTCTGTCATATTTTTTAGCACTCCATCTTTAAAATCTAAATGACCTTCTCACTTTTTGGAAGCATTATAATAAATAAAAAAGTGACACATGCAATCACGAACAAGCAGATATATACATAATGTAGTCCATAAGCTAGCCCATCTTGTAATAAAAATAATGTTTCTTCTGACAAAGTACTCTTTTCAGCATCATTTAATAACACGTTTGCGACATCGTTAGATAATAATTTATCAACAGATTTTCCTTGTTTATAAAAATAATGGCTCATTTTACTATTTAAAATACCGCCTAATAATGCAGCACCGACAGCATTTCCTAACATGCGCATAAACATATTATTCGCAGTCGCAATGCCACGCATCTCCCAATTCACATGACTTTGAATTGCAACGATAAACGTCGTGCTCGTCAATCCCATACCTATTCCTATAAAAAAAGAAGCCGCTCCTGCCCATATCGGACCTAATGCAGGTGTTAGAAAAACAAATAAGATAGCGCCAACAAGAAGTGAAACTCCGCCAACAATTGCAAGCAAACGGAACCCGACTTTCACGATCATTCTTCCCGCAATAGTCGAAGCAATCGGCCAGCCAATTGACATTGTCGTTAATGTAAACCCTGCTATGATTGGGGTTTGCCCCATTACACCTTGTACAAATGTTGGTAAAAAGCTGGATACGCCCATGACAATCATACCTGATGTTAACGTTGCCAAATTCGGAGAAACCATCGCTCGTTGCCGCCATAATCTTAAAGGCAGCATAGGCTCTTCGAACAGGTGTTCTTGATAAAGGAAGAAAAGGAAAAAAAATAGAGCGATAGCCGATAAACTAACGATTTCAATAGAAAACCATTCCCACACACTTCCACCTTGGATTAAAACAACCATAAACGCTAAAATTGCAATTAATAATAGAATTGAACCTAAATAATCAATCTTCTGTTGTTTCTTTTCACGTTCTTCATGCAAAAAAAATACAATCCCGATGATCGCAAACAAACCGATCGGAATGTTAATCCAAAAAATCCAAGACCAACTTACATACTGAACTAAAACACCTCCGAGTAACGGTCCTAAAATGGCAGAAATCCCCCAAACACTTGATAAATAGCCTTGAACTTTACCCCTTTCCTCAAGTGTGTACATATCACCTACAATCGTTGTTGCAATTGGGGTTACAGCACCAGCGCCAAAACCTTGAATCAGTCGAAACATGATTAGCACCACCATTGAAGTAGCCAATCCGCATAAAAGTGAGCCAATTAAAAAGATGGTAACACCAAATACAAAAATAGGTTTTCTGCCAAACAAATCTGCTAGCTTTCCGTAAATTAAGATTGTGACAGCTTGCATTATTAAATAAGCAGAAAAAACCCAACTATACAGAGAAAAACCGCCTAATTCAGAAACAATACCTGGCATGGCTGTAGCGACAATTGTCCCTTCAATCGCTGACATAAACGTTGAAATTACGATCGCTGCTAACACGATAGGTTTATTTGTTTTTAGTTTCCTTTCACTTTCGACCAAATTCATGTTGACACCACTTTCACATTTGCGATTAGAAATAAGAAAATCTGTCCCACCTAAGTTGGACGGACAGATTCTCGATTCATTTCATGAATATAACGATTCATTTGTTTTAACAGAGCTCGTCGAGTGAAAATCCCAGTAAATATTCCTTCATCATTCACAACACATAGAAATGTATGGTCGATTGAAAGTTTTAATCCTTTTAGTAAACTTTCATTCTCATGAATACTTGGTACTTCACGATTCATTACATCTTCGACAACTTTGTTTTCGAGTCTTTCCATTTCAATTCTTTCGATTCCTAAAATTGAATCTAAAATGAGTGACATGCTTATAAGTCCTTTTAGTTTAAAGTCAGTATCTACTACTGGTATTGCAGAATAACCGGACTTAATTAATACGAGCATCGCATGTTCTAGAGGGTTGTTCATATGAACATGGGCAACTTTTTCAGATGGAATCATTAACTCCAAAATTTTTTTTTCATTAAAATCATGCATTGCATTACACCCCTTCGGAAGTTTTTATAACGAGTTGATCCCGACTAAGAAGGGTTCAAATTAAGTGTATCATAAATTTTATAAGCCAACTACTCATACCGATGTTCCGTGAATGTATCAGAAAACAGCTGATTTTGACGATCAGGTTTATTTTGTAATGTAAATGAGAATAAAGTAAATAAAATGATGGAAAGTAGGTGAGTTTTTCTTTGTTAGGAACCTTGATAGAGAAAAAGAGAAATGAAATGGTTGCATCCGCTTTAAAGTATGGTCTAAACGCAAAGAAAACGCTCCATCTCAGCCAACAGTTAGATCGATTACTGAATGTGCATGACTCTGAAAGAATCATGAATGAAAAAAGACATCTTAATCATGTAAACGCTTTCTATTCATCTTCTATCTTACGTTAGTTTTATACAGATGTAAAGAGATTAGGAATATTAAGAAAAATACGAACTTTAAAAGACGTGTATCCCATTAATGAGATACACGTCCTTTTTTACAAGCCGCATTTAAGCTGAGCTCCACAGCTTGTACACGTATTACATCCACCAATATCTTCTACTTCACCTACACGGCAAACAGGACAAGTGTTTCCAATTTCAGATCCAATTGTCACTTCTGTACTTTTTAACGGAGCAATTGTGTCAACGAGAACAACTTTATTTGAAGTCTCTGTAGTTCCGTCTTCTTCTTCGAATGTATTTTCCTCTGCAGTCAAAGACAAGACTTGAGCATCCCGACTACCATCAACATAAACGGTTCCGCCTTTCGCTCCACCACGATAGAGGCGCTCATAGACTGCTTCAACTTGTTCGACCGTATAGCCTTTCGGAGCATTTACCGTTTTACTAATCGAGCTATCAATCCATCGTTGAATCACACATTGTGTATCGGCATGCGCTTCTGGTGTTAACTCCATCGCTGAAATGAACCACTCTGGTAAATGATCTGGATCCGCATCAGGATTGTTGTGTAAATATTCCTCAACAATTCCAGCTTTTACTTCAATAAACTTCCCTAAGCGACCACTTCGGAAGTAGGAGAATGAAAAGTATGGCTCTAATCCAGTTGACACCCCGACCATCGTTCCTGTTGAACCTGTTGGAGCCACCGTTAATAAATGCGAATTCCGAATGCCATGTTCAACAATGCTAGAACGGATATCTTCGGGCATCGTCTGCATATATCCAGTTTCAGTAAATGCCTGTCTCAACTTCTTCGTTTCTTCCTCTGTTTCACCAACTAAAAATGGAAAACTTCCTTTTTCCTTTGCAAGTTCAACAGATGTTCGATATGCCGTTGTTGCGATCGTTTCAAAAATTTCGTCCGTTAATTGATTTCCTTCCTTCGATCCATATACAGTTTCACAATAAATGAGCAGATCATGCAAACCCATGACACCTAAACCGATTCGTCTTTCTCCTAACGCTTGACGTTTATTTTCCTCAAGAAAGTAAGGTGTCGCATCAATGACATTATCTTGCATTCGTACGCCAACCTCGACTGTACGCTTCAATTTATCAAAGTCAATGGTTTTATTTTCTTTATCCGCCATTTGTGCTAAATTTACAGCTGCTAAATTACAGACAGAATATGGAGCAAGTGGCTGTTCACCACACGGATTAGTCGCGACAACCTTTTGACCATATGCAGTTGCATTCGTCTTGTCGTTTGCATTATCGATAAAAAATATACCTGGCTCGGCTGAATATGTCGCACAAATGTTAATTAAGTTCCAAAGCTCTTTAGCTTTAATTTTACGGTAAACGCGTACAGGGAAACCTCTCTTCTCCCATTCACGAACATCCCCGCACTTATGCCATTCTTCATTATAAATAGCCATTTGTTCTTCATTATAATGCTCTACATCAGGAAAGCGCAGTTCATATTCACCATCAGTTTCCACCGCTTCCATAAATTCTTTCGTTAAACAGACAGATATGTTAGCCCCAGTTAAAAACTCTGGATGATGGACAGAATATGTTCCACCCGTCTTTAGCTTTTCTTCCGCTTCTTGAATGATTCGAGCGTTAAAACCACCTTGTCCTGGAATGTTTTTATAATTCACAATCCCTTGATACATCGCTTCTTCTGTTTCTGAAAGCGGGGTAAATTTTAATTTTTCATGTGCTAATTGTTTAATTTGTTCATCATTTGTAGTTTCAATTAAAAAACGAAGAATTCTCGGGTTTTGCATTTTTGAAATAATAAATTCAATAATATCCGGATGCCAGTCGGCGAGCATTATCATTTGTGCACCGCGTCTTGAACCGCCTTGTTCAACGAGGTGGGTTAACTTTGCGATATCGTCTAACCATGAAACTGAACCAGACGATTTACCGTTAACTCCTTTCGCCAATGTATTTCTCGGTCTTAATGTTGAGCCGTTCGTTCCGACTCCCCCACCACGACTCATAATCTCCATTACTTGTTTGCGATGGTCAGAAATTCCTTCACGTGAATCTGGAACATATGGCATGACGTAGCAATTAAAATACGTTACGTCTGTGTTAGAACCAGCACCATAAATAACTCGTCCTGCCGGGATAAAATTCAGAGAAACAAGTTCATGATAAAACTTTTCTGTCCATTCTTTCCGTTTTTCTTCTGTTTTTTCAACGGATGCTAGCCCTGTTGCATTCCGTTTTGCAATTTGCTCATAAAAAATTTCGAGCGGCTTATCAATAATATCTAACGAACGGCGAACGAGGCCCGTCTTCATTTCCTCAGGATCATCTAAATTGTTACGGTATTCTTCATCAATACAGACTAGAGCTGTGTTTTCTATCCAATCGATTTCTTCAATAAAACCAAGTCCTCTCGCCGGAAAGGTCGGGTCTTCTTTTACTGTTAAAACAACAAAGTCTCCTACTTTTAATGTTGTTTTTTCAGTGTCTTTAAACGCATATCGATCAAGCATAACGAGGCGCGAAACGCCTTTATATGTAATTTTCATTTCTTCAGTAATTTCATGAACTTGCGGAAATAGCTGAATATCCTCATTCAGTCGTTTAATGTCTATTGTTTTCTCCTTTGTAAGTGTAATTGCCATAATTATCCTCCTCTGAATTTAATCCCAATTTACCTATATATATTTGTTAGTATTTGTCGAATCATGATGAACACAACAAAGTGTGTTGAATTCATCATATCATAGAGGAATTTATAATGGCAATAAAAATATCAATATATAGTATAAATCACTCTCCAACCACACTACATATTGATGAAAGATCGAAAGAAATTCAAAATGTCAAATAAGTAAATCACTGAATAATGCAGAAAAAAGAAGGAAAGAAAACATATTTACAGCATATTGTGTAATTTTTAACAAATACATCTGTTGTCTTTTTTTATTTTGCAAAATTCCACTCATCATTGGCGTAACGTTCTTTTTGAATTCGTTTGATTTCGCTTAATTGCGCTTCCGACAATTTGAATGGTTGCAATTTTATATTTAATCCCTTTTCAAAACCCATTTGAAAAGCATCAATCGCCTCATCGTACGTCATCGAACGTCCAAGAAGCTCGTTCACCGTCACTGCTTTGTTTTTAAAGTTTGCCTGCATTTTGTTGCGAATGTCTTCTGATTGAAAATTAAACAAGTCGAACATTTTGTTTTCATCTATGTCAAATAAAATGACACCATGTTGCAAAATTACACCCTTCTGACGTGTTTGTGCACTGCCTGCAATTTTTTTTCCTTCAACAACAAGTTCATACCAAGATGGTGCGTCGAAACAAACAGCAGACTTTGGATTTTTTAAATTTAACTTGTCCTCTTCGCTCTCTGGAATTGAAAAATATGCATCTAAGTCAAGTTCACGGAATCCTTGAAGTATGCCTTCGGAAATAACGCGATACGCTTCAGTCACTGTGTTCGGCATGTTCGGATGTTGTTCCGAAACGATAACACTGTAAGTTAATTCATGTTCATGTAGCACTGCCCTTCCACCAGTCGGGCGTCTTACGAAACCTAATCCGTACTTTTCCACCGCTTCTAAATTAATTTCTTTACGTGCCTTTTGAAAATATCCAATTGATAATGTCGCAGGATTCCAGCCATAAAAACGAATGACAGGTGGCATATCTCCTTCACTTTGCCAATGTAACAATGCTTCATCACAAGCCATATTAAACGATGGTGAACAGTGTCCAGAGTTTAAAAAAAGCCATGTCTCCTTCATCGTATCTCATTCCTTTACTTTGTTTATATAATTGTTCCGGCAATTTTTATATCTATTCTTAATCATAACAGGATGACACCAGCTGTTACAATTAACTGCGACAAACAATTGAATTTATTTGAATAACAGATATAATTTTACCTAGAGTAGATAAGTTAGATTTGCGAATGGGAGCGTGGCTTTTTTGACGTTATTATGGATCACAATTTTAATGGTTCTAGGTTACCTTGGATATGTGGGTATTTCTAGATGGATGCAAAATCGTTATTTAAAGAAACTTTCACAAGATGAGTTTATAAAAGGATATCGAAAAGCGCAGCTTATCGATGTTCGAGAGGAAAAAGAATTCGATAACGGCCATATTTTAGGTGCTAGAAACATTCCTGCTTCACAACTTCGAATGCGTTTCTCAGAAATTCGGAAAGATAAACCAGTCTATCTATATTGTGAAGGCAGCGTCCGAAGCAGACAAGCAGCCCGGTTTCTAAAACGTAAAGGATATAATCAGCTTCATTATTTAGACGGTGGCTTTCGAAAATGGACTGGCAAAGTTAAGTCAAAGTGACTTCGCTATGAGGTCACTTTTTTATTTTCTTTAGGATGTTTTATAAGAAATTGTTTTTAACGATATCGACAAACTGTGTAATAAGTACTACTTCGCTTCAGAAATACACTTCGCTTTCAGCGGGAATGATGAATCGAGGATGTAATGTACCGGGTTTACTCTCAATACAGCATACTCGACGTAGCATTGTTTGAGTCCTGTCGCAACGTCTGGAAATGTGATTACTCTTCCCACCTTACAGATTTACACTAATACATCCTGTACGGTGTAGTTACGTTCACAAATTTTCTAAAAAGAACCCCTTTTTAGAAAATCTGTGTGCATATCGATGACACTAGCTTTTGTTAAAATCTTTTTTTTTGGACACGATAAAAATGGTCATAGTTTTCATGTAGGAGTTGTTTTCATGATTACGATTCATTTTGATAATGAATGGGAACAGAATTTTTTAAAACGATTTTCTAATGAAGGCCCTTGGGATAATTGGGAAATTGCAAAGCTAGCACTAGATGCTGAGGAAGAGCTAGCAATTCCATCTTTTGATGGATTACAAGCTCCGAAACATTTACCAAACCTATCGATATTGCCACATCAATTAAATACTGCAAAACAAGTTGTCGAACAAATGAACGGAAAAGCAATCCTAGCAGATGAAGTTGGACTTGGAAAAACAATTGAAGCTGGACTTATTCTAAAAGAGTATATGATTCGTGGTCTCGTCAAAAAAGTACTTATCCTCGTCCCCGCTTCTCTCGTTCTACAATGGGTGTTCGAATTAAATGATAAATTTTACATCCCAGCTATTCCACAAAAAAAAGCATACATGTGGGAACAGTACGATGTTATTGTTTCATCTATAGACACAGCAAAAAGAAGTCCACACCGCGACATCATTTTCTCACAAGATTGGGATTTTATTATTGTCGATGAAGCACACAAATTAAAAAATCGCAAAACAAAAAACTATGACTTTGTACAACAATTAAAAAAACGATTTTGTTTATTGCTAACTGCCACACCGATTCAAAATAAACTTGAAGAAGTATTCAATTTAGTTTCTTTGCTTAAGCCAGGTTATTTAGGAAATCTTGATGAATTTCATCAAGAGTTTAATCCAAAAAAACGAACACAAGAAGATGAAAAAAAATTAAAAATGCTCATTCAAAATGTGATGATCCGAAATCGCCGAGAAGAAACGGGATTAGATTGGCCAACACGACATGTTAAAAATATAACGATTACATTTAGCGAAGTCGAAAAAAACATTTATAACAAAATTACGTCAGCAAAGCAAAATGAATTATTATCTGAACATCAACTATCAACATTAACACTTCAACGAGAAATTTGTTCAAGCCGCGAAGCTTTATTCGTCACGTTAAAAAAGATGGCGGAAAAAGAGGCAATGAATGACGTTGCAAAACAATTTGCTTTTGAACTTATCGAAGACGTTCAAAACATACGTGACCATGCAAAAGCGAAAAAACTGATAGAGCTTGTAAAAGAAATTAATAGTAAAGTAATTGTTTTTACAGAATACCGAGCGACTCAACTATATTTACAATGGTACTTACAACAGCATGGGATTAGCTCAGTCCCGTTTAGAGGCGGCTTTAAGCGAAGTAAAAAAGATTGGATGACTCAGCTCTTTAAAAATCACGCTCAAGTGTTAATTGCAACAGAAGCTGGTGGAGAAGGAATTAACCTTCAATTTTGTCAACACGTCATCAACTACGATTTACCTTGGAATCCGATGAGAATTGAACAGCGAATCGGACGCATTCACCGTATCGGCCAAGAAAAAGACGTCCACATTTACAATTTTACAATTGAAAATACGATTGAAGAACACATTCTCGATTTACTATATGACAAAATACAGCTGTTTGAAAACACGATTGGTCAGCTTGACGACATTCTAGCAAAGCTCGATTTAAAAAATATTGAAAGCTACGTAAACGAAATCTTTTTACATTCGGAGAGCGAAGGCGAAATAAAAATTAAAATGGATAATTTATCGGAGTTAATCAATTTTCAACGCCAGCTCGTGGAGGAGAAACAACAAGATGCAGCAACATGACATCCATCATTATTTAGAACGATACTTTAAAGCGAATGGTTGTGAAATTACAAGAAATGAAGATGGACTACTCGCAGTAAAGCTAACGGTTGAACTTGATAAATTGCTAATGAATCGCCCTTTTTATTGGCATTATATTGAGAAAACAGGCAGAGTTGCTGAACCGATGACGTTAACATTTCTTACGAAAAAAATAGAAAATGAAAACGGGGAGTTTATTCACGTAGGTTCCCCTCGCTTGCACCAAATTTTTCAAGCTGCAAAAAAAACAGCTGCTTACATTAGGCTCTATGAACATGTGCAAGGATCTGAAACCGCTTATATGCCTCTCGTCCCGTGGCTCATGTTAAACGTAAAAATCTCATACATCTCCGACCGTAAAAAAAATCACCTACAATCGTTCGGTTTACAACTTATAACCGGCCAAGTGTGTACGAATGTTATCGAACAGCTAGAGCATCTCCGATTAACACCGAAACTTCCAGATTTCTCATTTCCGCTTACTCCATTAATTAAACCGAAAAGCGGCATAAACCGAATCAAAAATCAAATCTATGCACAAATTGAAAATGACGACCATGAATGGGCAGAAGAAGCAAAAAAAAGATGGGCGAATGACTTGAATTTACTTGAACGCTTTTACGAAAATAAAGAGAAAACCGAAGCCTATTACAATGAAAAAAAAGCGCTTCAAACTCAATATGAACCGTACGTTAATATTGAAGTAATCAACGGAGGCATTCTCTATTTGCATAACAATCGAAATTTATCGTAAATAAAAAGACCACATGAGAACAAAAAATCTCAGTGGTCTTTACATTACCAGTAAAACGATGTAACGTTAAACTACGTTTTATATTGAGTAGCGTTGAAACCGGACTTTTTAAACACCTTTTAAAGTGGTGAAGGTGCTCCGCCTCCTTGAAACACATCAATAAATGTCATTACGCTAAACCAGCCAAAAACTACGACCGCTAAAAGTGCAAACACTAAGCCCAGCATATTTTTTTTGCGTAATTCCCGAAAAATTGCAACGAGACCTAACAATGCTATAAGCATAAAAATAATTGCAAGAGCCATGACTGTTCTCCTTTCAAGTGTTTTCCCTATTATTCCCTTAAATCAACTTATACATGCAGAAACTAAATAGGTGTATCCGAAACATATTCTACCTGTTTTTACTTCATTTGTCGAGATCTCATCAATTTCATCTATCCATTTCGTTATAATTTTAATAAATACGTAACAAATCTATTTTTAAAATCTGAATTAAGTTCGTATATAGTGTAAAATGGTTTTTGACTTACTTCGTTACATTCATTAAGGAGGGACTTATATTGAATTGGAAGCAAGTTCCAGTCGGACCTTTACAGGAAAATGCATATATCATTTGGAATGATGAAAAGCAAGCATTAATCGTTGATCCAGGCAGTGAAGGTCAACGGATCATTCAAATCGTACAAAACTTTAATGTAAAGCCACTCGCCATCTTACTTACTCATGCCCACTTTGATCATATTGGTGCGGTTGACGACGTTCGTGATGAATTTGCAATTCCTGTATACATTCATGAAAAAGAACAAGATTGGCTTGATGATCCAAATAAAAACGGTTCAGCACGGTTCCCGCTCGGGCACATTACAGCTAGAAAAGCCGAACACATGATTACCGGTGAGCAAATTTTAACGATCGGGCACTTTACTGCAAAAGTATTCGAAACACCTGGACACTCTCCAGGTAGTATTTCGTTTTACTTCGAAAATGGAAATGTCGTTTTTTCAGGTGATACCCTTTTCCAAGGGAGTATCGGACGTACGGATTTGCCCTTTGGAAATTATGAACAACTCATGAATAGCATTCATGACAAATTACTTACACTTCCTGAACATACGATCGTTTGCTCTGGGCATGGGCCCGAAACATCAATAGAAAACGAAATGAACGCTAATCCTTTTCTGTCTGGCTTCTAATCAAACGAAAACAGACATAGAGCCTTGTCGGTTCCCACTTTATCGACATAAAAAATAGAAAAAAGACGAAGTTGATGAACGACTTCGTCTTTCATATTTTTTAAATCATATAAATTAAGCCATAACAAAAACTGTCCAGTATGTAAATCCTGCCATAAAAAGTGTTAAGTATGCACCGAAGAGATACATATATACCCGTTCCGATAAATTTAAATATCCAAGTGCTATAAATACAATCGTTTGTGCTAGAAATAGCATGGCCATGTTATCTAAATCGCCTAGAAAAGCCATAATTGCAATCATCGCAGTCCAAAATCCTAAAACACGAAACATACGAGCCACTTACGTTCCCTCCTTCACTACCTATCTTTAAATTCCATTATATATGAGTCAACTTCTAATTGTAAATGCCCATACAAAAAAATATGGCAAACTTGTGTCAAATTTAAGGAGATTGGCTGGGCTAGCTGGATTCGAACCAACGCATCACGGAGTCAAAGTCCGTTGCCTTACCGCTTGGCTATAGCCCAACGACAGTTTTTATTATGAGCAAAATTCCAAAAAAAATACAAAAATTCTCAGTAGAAAAAAGGATTTTAACGAAAGATGACGAATAATTTATGTACAAAATTAAAAAGGATGGTGATGATTTGACAAATATCGAAAAACGTTGTCTCAGCGTAATCGAAGATGCAGCTAACGAAGAAGCTTCCGACATCCACTTTCAACCGAAAAGAAAATCTGTTCATATTCAATTTCGCATCCGAGGTGAAATTCAGCATTATGAACAACTGAGCGAGTTTTTGTACAACCGTATGTTATCACATTTTAAATTCCAGGCAAATATGGATATAGGCGAAAAGCGCAAACCACAAAACGGCGCTCTTACACTTTCCATTTTTAACGAACCGATAAACATTCGCCTTTCTACAGTACCAACACCTTATAACGAAAGCCTCGTACTACGTTTACTTCCTCAAAAGCACAACATCTCTTATCAAGACCTGTTCCTTTTTCCAGAGTCAGCAAAGCCATTACTATCCTATATACAGGAACCCCATGGGCTCATTTTACTTACAGGTCCAACGGGCGCAGGGAAATCTACAACGATCTACTCATTACTTCAAGTTGCTGCTACAACATATAAACGAAGAATCCTAACGATCGAAGATCCAATCGAAATCCAAAATGACACTTTTACTCAAATGGAAGTAAACGAAAAAGCAGGAATTACTTTTTCTGAAGGAGTTAAGGCGAGTTTACGACAAGATCCGGACATCATTTTAGTCGGAGAAGTTCGTGATGAAGAGACAGCTAAAATTGCAGTAAAAGCAGCGTTAAGTGGACATCTAATCGTAACAACAATGCACGCTAAAAATACGCTCGGTGCAATATACCGTTTACTTAACTTTGGCATCCCGTTGTCTGATATTCAACAAACACTTATCGCGATCGCAACCCAAAAACTGATCACTCCCGTTTGTGAACGTTGTGGTCATTACTGCAATCATAAACATCATAAGTTAAAACGGCTTGCACTAATCGAAATGCTATCAGAACAAAATTTAACCGATACAATACTTGCCATCCAACACAACAAACAACCACCTACATTTACTTCTACCTTACAAAATGAACTTGCCAAAGCCATTGAATACGGATTTTTACTGAAAAATGAGAAAGAAAAGTGGATTGATATACGATGAAAACAAAAAAATGGAAAAAGAAAGCCATGGGAGATTTTTTAATTCGTATCGGTCATTTTATGCAACGCGGATATTCCTTATCAAATAGTTTGGAACTTTATGCAATCAATGAGCGAAAAGAAATTCAAGAATATGTTGCTTTAATTCTTAAACAATTGAAAAATGGCGACAAATTGCATGACATTTTAGACCGATTCGAATTTCCAAACGACATTGTTGCAAGCCTATACTTTTTCGAGCATTACGACTTGTCAGAAGGATTAATTCATAGCGGGCAATTGCTTAAAAAGCGCGAAATGTTTAAAGACAGGCTGCAAAAAATTTTACAATATCCAATCTTTTTAATCTGGTTAACGAGTTTCATGGTTTATATGCTTTTTCGTTATTTACTTCCTCAATTTTCTAAATTGTATAACTCAGTTGGTAGCGGGCTTCCAAAAGCATCTCAAATCATTATTACAGTAGTTAAATCGTTTCCTTATGTTATGTTAGCGGGTGCATTCATTTTATTAGTATCCATATCATTCTACTTCATAAACCTACGTAACAAATCTCCACGAAAAAAACTTATGACATTGCTTCACTTACCATTCGTCCGAACCTTAACAAAACTTCTTGTCACACAGCGGTTTAGTTTAAATTTGAGTTCACTCCTACATGCGGGAGTTTCCATTAATGAAGCGATCCATATTTTTGAACGTCAAACTTACTCCCCATTTTTTCAACAGGAGGCCATTGAAATTAAATTTCGCCTCTTAAGTGGTGAATCGCTAGAAGATATTTTGTTAGATCGCAGTTTATACCAAAGTGAACTAAGTGCGATTATTAAACACGGACAGATCAATGGGCACTTAGCTGATGAATTGACAATTTATGCTGAAATTTTATTTAACAAAATTGAAGAATTTATTATCAAAACGCTAAATGTCATTCAACCAGTTATCTTTACAATTGTAGGGCTTATCGTACTACTTATGTTTTTAGCTGTCATGCTACCAATGCTTCAGTTCATACAAACTTTATAGAAAGCATTCCTGTAATGAAGAAATTTGAGGTTTAACAAAAAATAGCCTCCTTGGTATAGTACAGGATGTCGATGCATCGACTCCGAAATTAGAAAACCAAGGAGGAATCAAAATGAATTATACGCAAAATCAAAAAATCACGCAAATCACACCATCAACCTTAATTATTGGCATTGATATCGCCAAAGACAAACACGTCGCACGTGCACAAGATGATCGAGGAATCGAATTTGGTAAACGATTGGTCTTTGACAACCGAATCAACGGCTTTGAGCGATTGTTGGAATGGGTTCAATCCCACATGAAAGAACACTAGAAAGACCATGTCATTTTTGGTGTAGAGCCAACAGGACAGTTCTGGCTTAATCATGCCCATTATCTCAAGGTGCGGAGTTATGACTTTGTACTCGTCAATCCGATGCATGTTAAGAAAAGCAAAGAACTTGATGATAACTCGCCAACAAAGAATGACACAAAAGATGCGAAGGTGATTGCACAGCTCGTTAAAGACGGGCGATACTCTGTACCCAACTTACTCGAAGGCTGTACCTACGTCAATATTTTGGACACAAAAAAGTTAAATTTTTAGATTGTTCTTTCAAAATATTTATATCAAACTGCTGGGGCTTGACATGGAGCCACTGCGGGCAAGATTTCCAAGCCATGGAACTAGTCATCATAAAACATTGCTGGCTTGCCAAAAAAGGCTATCATGCCTGTCTCTCCATGTAAAGCCGTGCAGTGAATGTATGTTCAAAATTATCACACAGCACAAGTATATAAATCTTCCACTTCTTGTGGTGTTTTATAACCAATGCTACCGTGGATTCTTTTGCGGTTGTACCAACCTTCGATATATTGAAATAACGCTTCTTCGATGGTCTTTCAGAAAGACCCAAGCGAGGTGGAGAAAGTCCATAAAGAACTTGATTGGGCTGTGGATCTTCAGCAACTCATCGTACTTTTTTGATGATGCTTTTGAAAAAAACAATAAGAAATTCAAAAAGCTAATTAAAGTCAACTCCAACAATGGATTGCAGGTTTACCAATTACATTAAAGCTTACCTGCCTAATTTGAGCTGCGAATGTTGGGTAATATTTGTAAGAATCATTTCTCATTACAGTTATTAAGAAAGACCTAGAACTTTACGCAATAAAAACTAAAATCATGTTTATAGGAGTCTCGTATAAATTCATTATTTTATGAAAAAACCGACAAAATTAGGTTGAGTATTTTAAGAAACCTAAGTTTATAGGATTTTCAAACAAAAGAATAACATTTATCTTGGTAATTAAGGTCTACTAGATTAATATTAGGTAGCTTAAGATAAAAAGTTGACCAAATCAAAAATTAAAGGAGGTATTTTAAGATTAAAACTCTTATGAATAAGGCAATAACTGCGATGTTCTATTTGTCGTTGGTCTTTATTTATGTATTTAGCACGAATCAAGCAAATGCAGCGGTTAGAAGTCATGAGGTGGAAAAAACTTTTGACCTCAATTGTGGAACCCAAGTGCCAGGCGCTGATCCTTTTTTACAGCCAAGACCTGTAACAATTAAAACAAACGTGCCTGATGTGGTTGCACCGGGGGAAGAATTTCAATTAACAGATACCACGGTTATAGTAACTTTTCCAATGGATACAACTGGATATGACATCCCCCTTTCTGTTGATTTCGAAAATCCAAATTTCAACATAATTTCGAAGAATACTGATCATTCAATTCGCACATTTAGCTCGAACTTTACATTGACAGTTCCCCCTAATACAATTAATCCTCAAACACATATTACGGATAAAAATGGAGTCAATGTAGGATTATTTACAGCGGGGGAAGAAGGAAAAGTGAAGCTAACATTTGGTGAAATTCATATGAATTTATTATTTCCATTAGGGGGACCAGACGATCCTGTTATCCCAATGAGTTTCTGGTGTGAGGTTCTAGAAGATACAGATACTACAGTTGCCACCGTTCCAATCGATAATGAAGCACCTGCCATCACGTTAAACGGTGATAACCCAATGATTGTTAAGCAAGGGGATTCATATGAGGAACCTGGTGCAACTGCTCAAGATAACTTCGACGGCGATGTTTCTGATGATATTGAAATCTCTGGTGACGTTGATACAAACACAATCGGCACATATACGGTTACGTATATGGTGAGCGATAGTGTCGGTAATGTATCGACAGTCGAACGCACTGTAAACGTTGTTGAACCTTTCGGTTCATGGTACACAGGGGAAGGACCTCCGAATGATAGTCTCGGAACGAATGGAGATTCGTATCTCGACATTACAACTGGTGACGTGTACAAGCGTGGTCCGAACACATGGACAAAAGTAAGCAATCTGAAAGGTGACGATGGCAAACAAGGTTCTGCGATCCTCACTGGTTCAGGCGCACCATCTGCGGATGCCGGTAATGTCGGTGACTTGTATCTCGATACGAATACAGGTGACGTGTACGAAAAAACGGCTGACGGATGGAAGAAAATAGCGAACTTACAAGGCCCTGCTGGTCCACAAGGTCCAAAAGGACCGAAAGATTCTGATGGCTCAAGTGGCGGTAGTGGTTCAAACAATGATGGTAGCGAAAAAAGCAAAACAAAAACGTCAACAGGCAGTGATACAGATCCCAAAGGTAAATCTGCCCAAGGTGGAAAGCTACCAAAAACCGCAACGAGTCTGCCGACTCTCATTCTAATCGGTGCTCTTCTTGCAGCGACTGGTGGTGTCTTGTTCTTAAAACGCAGAAATAAAACAGCATAAACGAATAACAATTTAAAAGACACAAGTGTAAGTAGACTCCCTTCTAGTAAACGGGTTAAATCACCTAGACTAAAAGGGAGTATTTTTATGTCTAAGAGTCTTTTCGTTAAATATAAAATGAAAATCATCACAGATTATTTAACCTGTTATCCATCACTTGTCAATAACTGAAAAAAATTGTTCTTTACTTTTGAAGGAATTTGTTCTTTTCTGTAGAATGATTTAAGTGAAATAATATAGAAAAGGTAGGTGGTTTGTTGAAAATTTGTTAATTTTTTAAAATGCTTATGTTGACCCACTTTAATCTACTCTCAAATCGCCTGAATAACTTACCCTCGCTTTTTTCACATGATCAACTTCAACTATCTTTCTTTCCCTAACAACCCCATGGTTTTTATACTCAGAAAATTCAAATTTCAAAATTTTATATGAAAGGACAGTTTATTATGAAAAGATATGTAACGAACGATCAGGGCTTCACACTGATCGAGATGATGATTGTCTTAGCCATCATTTCTGTTTTGCTCCTAATCATCGTACCAAACATTACGAAAAACTCTAATGTCGCTAACGACAAAAGCTGTGAAGCGACGATAAAAATGGTACAAGGCCAAGTCGGTGTCTATATATCTGAACATAACGGTCAAAAACCTACAAGTATCAGTCAACTTAGAGATTATATTGAAGACTATGACGTCAACGAAGGTATTAAATGCCCAGATGGCACTTACTTAGGTTTAAATGATGATGGCAAAGTGATTCAAACAAGGACTAAACCGAGCAATGGCTAACGAAAAAGGTTACACATTATTTGAACTCATCATCGTCATCACAATACTTGGAATCGTGATTTTGATTGCCATCCCCTCATTCACTCCGATATCAGAAGCACATGAAGTCGAACATTTTTTTGAACAGTTAGAAGATGATTTATATTTTACTCAAGTAACGGCTTTGTCAAGAGGAAAACCAGTTTTGCTTGATTTTCGAACATCATCTTCTCTTTACCAAGTAAGAATGGACAATAAAGTAATCGTGCAGCGAAACTACCCTGAACATTTTACAGTTGAAAAAGGATCAATGAACACAACGATAGAGTTCAATTTAAATGGTAATATTCGAAATCCTGGAACGATCTTTGTTGATACGAACAACGGAAAATACAAATTGACGTTCCAGCTCGGTAAGGGGCGATTCGATGTTACAAAATTATAAAGGATTTACGTTTATAGAAGTGATGTTTTCACTCGTTATTGTCACGATAACCGTTGCTAGCACTGCCCCTGTTCTTTTCATCGTATTAAATGAAAGACAGACGGTAGCCGATCAACTAGCAGCGTATGAAATTCTTCAAAATAATTTTGAAGAAGCGCTCGCTAAAAATCTTAAAAACATATATGAAAAAACCATTGAGAAAAATGGAACAGTATTTTCGTTATATTCGGAATTGAACGAAGTACAATTAAAAATTTGTGTCCAATGGGACGGTCGGAACGGAAGAGCATATGAAGAATGTGGAGTTATACGCTATGACTAGAGGAAATCGCGGCTTCACTTTATACGAAACGATTGTTTCACTATTTTTATTGTCAGTTGTCATCATGATTGTTCCGTTAATTTTGGCTTATTTCAAGCAATCACATCCAGATAAATTACAAGTGAAAGAAGTTGAACTATTTTTTATGCAAATCAGCCGTGAAATTCACGGTGCAAAAAATATGTTTATTAATAATCATCATTTGATCGTTGTTTTAGACAATGGGGATCGAGCAAGTTATGAACAGTACAATGATCTCATTCGGCGTCGCGTCAATTTAAAAGGGCACGAAGTGATGCTCCAACATATTCAAACTGTCCATTATGAAGTAAATGACACTATCGTTTCAATCCGAATTGAGGGAAAACGTGGCGAACAATATGAACGGAAATTTGCACTGATGGGTGATGGCAATGCTGAAACGTGAACGAGGCTTTATTTTACCCCTTGTGATTATTTTATCCTTAATTTTTTCCGCGCTTGTTATCCACCAAATTGATTTGCTTGAAAGTGATCGACTTTTCTTTAAGGAACGAAAAAATTATTTTCAACACGGACTGCTTCTTCAATCCGCTTCCAATGAATGGCTGTCACAACTAAAGAAATCCGATACAATAGAAGATAATGGACAGTTTGTATTTGAACTTGGAATTGTCACATATCGCGTCATGCGTTTAGACGAAAGGACAGTAACGGTCGAGTTCAAATCGACAACTGAATTAGCTGGTGAACGAAAAGTAATAGTAACGTACGAATTAAAAACGAAAACAATGATAAAGTGGACGGAGTGACAGAAGTGAACGCCATTTATATTACTGGATTTATGGGTGCAGGAAAAACAACAGTTGGAAAAGTATTAAGTGAAAAAACAGGACTTCCCGTTTATGATAGTGATGAGTTCATTGTTGAACAAGAGAAACGCTCAATCGAGGAAATTTTCAAAGTGGAAGGTGAAGTATATTTTCGTGAAGCTGAATCGAGAGCATTACAATCCTTGCCTACGAAAAATGCGATTATTACAACCGGTGGAGGCATCATTCTGAAAAAAGAAAATCGCAAATTTATGAAAAAGAATGGAACGGTCTTATTTCTTTATTGTAGACCAGATGTAGTTTTTGAAAGATTAAGAGAAGACGATTCAAGACCGCTACTCGCTGGAAATAAAATGAAAGAAATAAACTCTCTCTTACAAGCACGATTACCCCTATATAAAGAAGCGGACTATACAATTGATACGAGCTCGCTCACGATTGATGAAACCGTTCAAAAGATTATCACAATAGTGACTAAAAACGGAACAAATTGAACAAACTAGTAGCTAAGGTGATCATATGTCGAGCGATGATTATTTTAAGTATGTAACCGAAAGTATGCTTAAATACGTTCTCTCTTCAAAAGAAGAGAGAAAAGTTAATAAACAAATCAAAAAAGAACGAAAAGAACCATTTACATTTCGTTGGTTTGGAATAATCCCCTTTCTCATCTCTTATCAGATGAGAAAAAAACGAAAAGGCTAAATCAAGTTGTTGATTTAGCTTTTTGTTTATTGTTCATAACGATGGCCACGGTGGTTCGTTGGTCCAACCCCGCTTCCAATCGCTAAGCTATATCGGATCGCGCAAGTGATGTAATGCTTTGCTTTATTTACCGCTTTGTGCAAGCCATTCCCTTTTGCAAGCTCAGCTGCAATCGCAGCGGAATACGTACATCCTGTTCCATGTGTATGTTTCGTATCGATGCGATCAGATGAGACAGAATAATACGTGAATCCATCGTAAAGTAAATCAATAGCTTTTTGCTCACTGCTTAAGTGTCCGCCTTTTATTAAAACATGCTTCACTCCAAGTTCATGAATACGTTTTGCCGCCTTTTTCATATCGGAAATATTTTCGATGCTTTCAACCTTTGTTAACCTCGCAGCTTCAGGCAGGTTTGGTGTAATGACAGTTGCTTTCGGGAGAAGTTTTTCACAAAGGGCTTCAATAGCATCATCTTGAAGAAGCTGATCTCCACCTTTAGCAACCATCACCGGATCAACCACTAAATTTTCTAACTGATGTTCTTCTATCTGATCTGCGACGGCTTCAATAATATCTTTTGAAAAAAGCATCCCCGTCTTCACAGCATCCGGTTTTAAGTCTACTGCCACCGCTTCGATTTGTTTCACAACGGATTCTACAATCTGTGGATACACGCCATGAACACCGAGTGTATTTTGAGCCGTAACTGCAGTAATTGCACTCATACCATATACGTCTAATTCTTGAAAAGTTTTTAAATCAGCTTGAATACCAGCCCCCCCGCCACTATCCGAACCTGCAATCGTCAATGCTTTAAAAACAGGCATTTTTAATTCCTCCTTCCAATTTTAAACAAACGATTTGCATTATTATATACTTCAATTCACATTTGTACAAATCTTCTCACGTCACAACATTGAAAATTTTGTTTTTGAGCGAATAACGAGCATTGCTTGCGTGACAGGTCTCCTTTTACTTTGATACATATCCCGTTGTAACGCTTGATGCTTTGGCATATCGGCTTTTTTCAATTCTGCCAGCGTGATATGAGTATCGACCCGCTTCAACCGCTAACTTCATCGCCTTTGCCATCTTAACAGGATCTTTTGCTTCAGCAACAGCTGTATTTAATAAAATGCCGTCAACGCCAAGTTCCATCGCCTCGACAACATCTTTCGCAGATCCAATTCCCGCATCAACAATGATAGGAACTTTCGATTCTTCAACAATGAGTGATAAATTGTACGGATTTAACAATCCTAATCCTGTCCCGATTGGTGAAGCTCCAGGCATGACAGCAGACGCACCAACTTCTTCAAGATGCTTACACAAAATCGGATCATCCGAAGTGTACGGCAGAGCAACAAACCCTTCTTTGACTAACTGTTCCGTCGCTTTTAACGTTTCGACTGGATCAGGAAGAAGCGTCTTTTCATTCGCACAAATTTCTACCTTAATCCAATTGCTTAACCCCGATGCCCTCACAAGTCTAGCAATACGTACTGCTTCATCAGCCGTTTTTGCGCCAGATGTGTTTGGTAGGAAGTAGAAATTATCTAAATCCAAATGCTGCAAAATTGCATCTTCACTCGGCTCATTTAAATTTACTCTTCGAATTGCAAACGTTAACACTTCGGTTCCAGAGGCAGCAATCGCATCATTTTGAACATTAGAGTTAGCAAACCGCCCTGTTCCTAAAAATAATCTTGATTGAAGTTCGACTCCGTCAATTTTTAATGGTGTATCCATATTTTTACCCCCCTCCTACGAAATGTACAAGTTCGATTGACATTCCTTCTTGTAACCGGGTATGCTGCCATTCATTTCGATCGATAACCTCTCCATCAATTTCAACGACAACCAACTTATTCTCAAGTTTAAAATGCGACACGAGATCGGTTACGTTTTTTAATTCGGAAAACTGTTGTTCTTCTCCATTTACCTTTAACTTCATCGATTCTCCCTCGCCTTGATTTTTTTAATAAACGCTTCACACGTTTTTTTCACATCTGAACTACCGACAACTTCACTCACAACACAGACATTTCGTCCCCCTGCGTCGAGAACTTCATCTACGTTATGAAGCTTAATTCCTCCAATTGGAACAAAAGGAATGCTAATTTCTTCGACAACTTCGCGTAAGTAAGTGAGTGTAACTGGGTCAACGACATCTTCTTTCGTTTTTGTTGGGAAAATCGGACCGACCCCGATATAATCTGCTCCACCTTTTTCTGCAGAACGGGCTTGATCAATTGAATGGGTAGAAATGCCGATAATTTTATTTCCAATAATTCGGCGAGCTTCTTGTAAAGGCAAATCGTCTTGTCCTAAATGGACTCCATCAGCATCTACGGCGATCGCAATATCAATATGATCATTGACGATAAACGGAACGTTATATTGTTTCGTTAACTCCCGCAACGCTCTTGCCTTTTCTAAAATTTGCCTTTTTGAACTTTTTTTATCGCGTAATTGAATAAAATCAGCCCCACCTTCAAGTGATTCTTTCATAACATCAATCATAGAGCGGTTCGGATGAAATTCTTCACCTGTAATGACATATAGTCGAAAATCTAGCAAATGCTCACCCCTTTCAAGCATTGAACAGTTGTAAAGAAAACTCGCCAAACGGCGAGATTTTTTGCTATGGCAGATAGAATTAAAATATTCATCAATTAAAAAGAACTCTCTTCCCTATAAAAATAAAAAACCATAATCAAACGAGACTAGATTATGGTATCACACATAATCGACTTCCCTCCGCTGGCATAATCCAGATCAGGTAATGAGGGTAAAAGGAAAACACTCCTTTTTCTCAGCTTCACGCACCCCTAGCCTTTCTCTTTATTAAATTTGTAACTGACTTATGTTTATTATTGCAAAAAATGATTTAAAACACAACGTCTACATGTACAAACTAGCTAATAATATGCCTGAATTTTTATTATAAATTTCACCAAATTGTGACATTGGTAAAGGATTCGCCCCTTTACCTACTTCGATCGTAAAACCAGGGCGTCGAAAATCTTGAATAAACCAATCTTTATAGCCTGCGTAGCTATCAACATAACGTATGGGGGCATATCCACTCACTCTCGAGAACTCATTCACGATAACTTCTGATTCTGGCGGCTCCAACCCTTCAAACCCCCAATAAATTTCTTCCCCTTGAGAGTGAAAAGCTAATACACGACTGAAATTCGAATTTCTTGTTAAAGTTGCCATTGCGATTGCTTCCGGCTCAGTTAAAGGATTGTCTCCAGGATAATCACGCGGTGCTGGTTGCCGTGGTTTTCTTTCTTTTTCAATTTCCCATCTTGCCGGAAACTGATTATTTAAATCTACGCCACGTATGTTAGCCTTCCATGTAGAAAAGTTACTGCTTCCCTCATTTAGTTCTAAAACGGTCGAGCGATACGGTTCCTCTTGTGGTGCACCGTTTAAAACGAGATTCACACCATCGGGATTCACCATTGGAACAAGCGACATTTGAGTATTTGTATATAAGGAAAACATATTTATACCGCGAAGATTTGATTGATTTGTAAGCGCAAGTAAATAATCATTAAGAAAAAGCATAATTAAAGGAGTCGTGAGCCATTCATTTGCATGAAAGGATCCATTTACATGAACTTTCTTCATTCCACTTCCTATAATCACTTGGGGAATCGGCTTGTTCATTACAGATTCACCAATTGAATTTCGTTGTAAAAACGGATATACCGTTATTAGTTTTCTAAGATCGCTCATCATCTTCTCGTAATCATATGATTGTAAGTCTAAAACAAGCCTCCACGTTACTCGAATTGGTATTTTGATCGACGTTCCGATTTTTAAATTTGTTGGATGAAATTCACGATTAAGAAAGAGTAGCTGCTGAAGCGAAACATTTCGTTGGTAAGCAATTGATGAAAACGTATCCCCGCTTTGAATCGTATAAGTTTCCTGAATATAACCTGGAATCTTCACTGTACTTCCAATTTGTAGATTCTCCGCGTTTAACTGGCGGTTTGAGTCAATGATTAATACTAATGGAACTTCAAACAATTGACTATAATGCCATAATGTATCACCTTTTTGAACGATAATTTTCAATCGACATCCCCTCACTTTCTTTACTACACTATGATTTTAAAAAATGATATATCACAATGTGTATAGAAGAGGATTTTTAGTAAAAAAAAAGAACCCTATGAAAAGGGTTCACTTATTTTTGACTATTCTTTAAGAGCAATTGCTCTTCTTTATTGAAAAAGCGAAGTAAATCCCCATAAATAATACGATCAGATAAATCTAAGTGGGTTTCTGATTTTTCTTTATAAGGTTCACAATGCTCCATTTCTGTTTCTAAACCAGTCGCTTTATCATAGCAAATATTTTTCGTATATACGTAGTCTTTAGTAATAAAACTACCATCTCGGAAAACAGCAAAATCAGATCGTTCTTCAGAGAATAAGTCATTACCAAAGTAAATTTGATCCCGCGCATCAATACCAAGCAAATTCAAAATCGTTGGTTTCATGTCAATTTGACCGCCCACGGTGTCAATCACTTTACCTTCATGTCCCGGTATATGAATAATAAAAGGTACTTTTTGTAATTGCGCACTTTCAAACGGCGTCACTTCTTTTTCCAAAAATTGACTCATTGCTTTATTATGGTTTTCAGATATTCCATAATGGTCACCGTACAAAATAAAAATCGAATCTTCATACAAACCTTCTTCTTTAATTCGTTCAAAGAAGTTTTTAACCGCTTCATCCATATAGCGAACGGTAGTGAAGTAACGATTTAATGTCCCACTATTTGAATCCCATGGCGGAATCAATTGGTCTTCTTCGTCTAATGTAAACGGAAAATGGTTCGTTAACGTAATATACTTTGTATAAAAAGGTTGCGGTAAATTTTTTACATATTTAATGGATTGCTGGAAAAAATCATCGTCCTTTAATCCCCAACCAATTGAGTTTTCTTCTGTCACATTAAAACTATTAACATCGTAAAAGCGATCATAGCCTAACGTATCATACATTACGTCACGGTTCCAAAAACTTTTATTATTCGCATGGAAAACCGATGTGTAGTATCCTTCTTCTTTAAGCTTTTTCGGCATACCATCATATTCATTTTGCGAATGTGTAAAGAATACGGCACCGCTAGGCAATGGGTACAATGAATTTTCTAATAAAAATTCGGAATCTGATGTTTTCCCTTGACCTGTTTGGTGATAGAAGTTTGGAAAATAATAACTTTCTGTTATGAGTTCATTTAGAAAAGGTGTAATAACCTCTCCATCAACTGTGTTATTGATGACAAAATCTTGAGTTGATTCTAAAACAATAACGAATACATTTTTATCTTTCGCAATTCCCGTAAAGTTCTCATTCGGTTTTACCCGATTTGCTTTTACATAGTTTTCAATATCAACAATCTCACTACTATCAGCTAATGCCCGCTGTGCTTGTGCTCTTGATTGCATAAAAATATCGTAAATATGGTAATTGTATACCCCAATATTTTTTATTAACATTTCTCTATCAAACGTTCTCGTCAACAATTGAGGTCGCTCTGTTTCAGCTAGACCGAGATTAACAGCAAACAACGCAAGCGCAGCTGCAAATACAGAAGCAACTTGCTTTTTAGTAACATGACCTGGTTTAGCTGAGATAAACTTCATTAAAACGACCAAAATAATGACGTCAATGAAAAACACGATGTCAGTTACATTAATGAGTTCAAAAATGCTACTTCCTAAATCCCCCATGTTGCTCGTTTGAAAAAGGACTGGAATTGTAATAAAGTCATTAAAAAAACGGTAAAATACGATATTGGCATAGAGAATAATTGAACCTATGAAACTAATGAATAGGATCATTCGATTTCTTGCTTTACCTGAGAAAAAGAGAGTAAACCCAAAAAATAAAAGTACAGTACTGATCGGACTAATTAATAAAATAAATTGTTGCATTTTATTTTCAAGTGGAATATTAAAATAAAATTTACTTACAAAATACGTTTTTATCCATAATAAAACCGTTGCGGTGAGAAACATTGAATAGTTTGCTAATGTTTTCTTCATCGTAACTTAGCACTCCTTATTCATTTTCAAACTAATTTCAGCTTTTTCTTCGTCATAAACTTTATCATAATCGTATTTACTCTTTTTGACAATCGAATTTATTGTCATTATTACAATGAATACCAGTTGAAAAAATCTCGCTTGCTTGACAAGCACTACGTATACGGACGAAACAAGCTTCTATTTTGTTTCATAAATTACGAAAGTTAGTTATAAAGACTCAGTTTAATTTTTCTGTTTCTTCCTTTATTTCTTTTCGTAAAGTTAGAATCGCTAACGTAAACTGTTGATCGTCAATTAAATTCAGTTGATGTAATTCGCGAATCTCAATTTCCAGTAACTCTAAATCAGCGATCCGATTTCCAGTATAAATGAAGATTCCAAATCGTTTTAATAATTGTCGAATATCGTATATTGTTTCCATCGTTCATCCTTTTACCAAACACTTAGTATACGTCAAATTCATTTGCATGTATAGTAATTTGCTTATTACAAACCGATATACCTAGCATAAAGCGTCTTAGCTCGGACAACGTCGTTTGTTCCTTGGACTAGAGCGCGTCCGTCAGGAAAAAGCACAAGTCTCTCGCCTTCAGGAAGAGTGACTTGAAGTAAAAATGGCGTTTTCTTTACTTTCCCTATTCGTTCCAATCGACTCGCCCAATCTTCAAGTGATACATTTTGTTTACCTTTAATTTGGATCGAATCACGCCCACATAACGTCGTTACAACGTCATCATGATTTCCTTTTAGCGCTGGATATTCACCCTTTTGACAAGTCGGACAATTTCTCTTTGCATGATTAACTTTTAATTCAAACGTACGATTTTGCCATAGGTCAATCGTAATTAACGTATTTCTAAGCTGGGGGGCTCCAATTAAATATTTCAATGCCTCTGTCGCTTCATACGAAGCGATCATGTCGACAATAGGTGAGATGACCCCAACTGTATCACACGTTTCACTACTAGCCTCGTGCTCAATGAAACAACGCAAGCACGCTGTTTTGTTCGGAATAAACAATGCGCTCATTCCTCGAGAGCCGACAACACCACCGTAAATAAAAGGAATTTCTTTTTTAAAAGCAGCATCATTCAGTAAAAACCGAGTCGCAAAATTATCAGTTCCGTCGATAACGAGGTCGATCCCATCTAACAATCTATTAATATTCTCTACAGTCACATCTATGACTAAACCTTCAATTTCAATGTCACGATTTATTTTTTTTAATTTTCTTTCCGCAGCAATCGCTTTCGGTAAAATTTTCCTTACATCATCTTCATCAAACAGCATTTGCCGTTGCAAATTAGAAAGTTCAACGAAATCGCGATCGGCAAATTTTACAACGCCAACGCCTGCCCGTACTAAGTGATTTGCGACGGCCGTTCCGAGCGCACCCATACCGACGATCAGTACCTTACTTTTTTGTAAGCGTGCTTGTCCGTCTTGCCCAATCGGGGCAAACAACATTTGACGTGAATACCGTTCGAACATTTTATCCATTTGTACCTTTCTCCCTTTTCATAACTTCGATGACATTGCTTTCAGTAATAATACGATTCACTGGTATATCAAACGGATGTCGAGGTATACGATCTACGAGTTGACACTCGAAAGCTAAACTAATCGTTTCATGACGAAATTGCTGTAAATACCGATCGTAATAACCGCCTCCATATCCAATGCGAAACCCGTCTTTGGCGAAAACAAGACCGGGAACGAACAATAAGTCAATTTCATCATGATGCAACTGAAAGGTTTGCTGGGGGTCAGGCTCCATTATTCCAGTATATCCTTCTTCAGTTTGTGAAAAAGAATGGATCTCGTAAAAAACGAGTTCGTGAGAATGAGGAATGCTTTTCGGGATCGCAACACGCTTGCCCATTTCCCATGCACGTTCAATAATAGGGCGCGTCTCGACTTCCCGATTAATTGAAATCGTTATTCCAATCGTATTTGCTTCATGCCAAGCCCTTTCATTAAAAAGTTTATCATAAATGACTTTACAATTTTGTATAAATATGTCGAATGTAATGTTTTGAAGCTTTTCTTTCATGACTATACGCCATTCTTCCTTCGTCATGAAACCACTCCTTTAAAAAGTCGAAAAAAGCAGTAGGTGTTTTTACCTACTGCTTACTTCGTTTCACGGTGTAACGTATGTTTTTTTAACCGTGGGCTATATTTCATAAGTTCAAGCCTTTCCGGATTTGTTTGCTTATTTTTCGTTGTAATATAATTACGATCCCCTGATTCTGTGCATTCAAGCGTTACTTGTACGCGCATCTATATAACCTCCATTCTCATTACATATAAACTCAATAACGATTTATTCAGTACTAAATTATTATAACAAATTGACTTTATCTATTCAAGAATCGATTTTCTCTTCCTTTTTTTTATATTGTCGTTTAAACTAATGTATAATGTCGATTCGATCTAATTCGATACGCTTCTAATCATATGTACAATCAATTACATACGATGACAATTTTTTTAGAGTGGGGGATTTGCATTGGAACTAACAATTATTTTGCTTTTAATCGCTTCGGTTCTTATTTTGATTTATTCTTTCTTGAAAAAAGATCCAGTAAAAGATGTGGAAAAGCAACTTGAAAACTTTTCGATTAGCTTAATGCAAGAAATTTTAAAGCTAAAAAATAAAGTGACTGTAATGGAAGAAGAACTCATGTTACCAGACAGCCAATCAAACAAGATGGAAAGTAAGAAAGGATAAAAAATGACGAAAAACGGATTAAGAGGGTTTGCTGCAGGACTCATCATTGCTACATTTATATTAAGTTACGTTTATTATTTTCAATCAGATCGAACGGATGCGAGTCAAAATGACACGATTACAGAGTCTGATATCGAAAACTATGCACTTGAGCACGATTTAGTCATTTTGACAGAAGAAGAATTTAAAAACTTAAATGTAGAAAAAGAACAAACGAAAGAAGATAAAAAGAAAGAAGATAAAAAGAAAGAAGATAAAAAAGAAGAACCGAAAGAAGAGGAAGAAGTAGTCAAAGTAAATTTTGAAATTTCACCAGGCATGAGTACCGATGATGTCGCAAGCAAACTTCATGAATCAAAACTTATAAAGAAGAAATCTGATTTTACAAATTACATTAAGAAGAACAAATTAGAGTCAGCAATTAAAGCTGAGTCTTACAAACTAAATAGTGAAATGACTGTTGAAGAAATTGCTAAAATTGTTACGAAATAATCGCGAAACCAGACATTCTGGTTTCGCGTTTTTTTCATTATAACATCGCTTCATTAACCCGTTTCTTAAGCGAGACATTTTTAATAAAAAAATAAAGAATAAAATGTCCTGATCCAAGTATAAGCATGACATATCGAATGCTTTGCTCTTTAAAAAAATGAACGCATAAAACAAACGTAACAATCGAAAGTATTCGTCCTAAATTCACATAAAGTTCCCGAAACACGATATATTCGACTCGGTGTTCAGCAGCTTTTCTCGCTGTACCAATTACATCATACGTAATGGATTGGTATGGAACGAGTAAAAGTGGATACGCCACTGATATAATTACAGCATAAACAAGCAACGCGGGATATGTGACGTTAAAGACAATAATTAAAATAGATAAGTATAAAATCACGCCACCTGCTAAAATTGCTTTTTTACGGTATTTCTCGCTTATAAATCGAGCGACAACATAATAGGCTATCAACTGCGTAAACGACATGAGAAATGAAAACGTTCCAATTGCCATTTCACTTTTTGTCGTTATGTATACCCAAATAACAATGATAAAAGTAAAAACTCCTTCACGTAAACCTTGAAAAAAATGTGCTATTAAAACGTTCCTCCAGTTTTTGTTTACTTTTTGTTCTTGAAACACCAATTGAAAAGCAAAAAACCCTTTGGCGCTTCTCCGTTTTAAGAAAAAACTTAATACGACGGCCCCTACAAATAAAGCTAATGAAAATAAAAAAATAATTTTATATCCAGTAAATTTTTCCATAGAGGAAATAACAAACCCCGCGAAGATCGGACCAATAATTCCAGAAAAAGAGGTCATAATCCCAAGAAATCCGTTAAAAAAATCACGTGTTTCCGGCTCCGTGATTTCAAATGTTAAAACGTTATACGCCAACCAATAAAAACCATATCCTGTACCGAGCAAAATCCCTAATACTATAATGTAACTGTTCGCGTTATTTCCGAAGAATAGAACGGTTAAATAAAAAAATGATAATAAGATAACTCCAATTCGCAATACAACAATACGATCAATTTTTTTTGCAAGCTTTCCCGCTACAATAAAAGCTAGCGGCTGTGAAATAACAATCGCTAAATTATAAAGGGCAATATCGATAATTTCACCGGTTTGTTTCCACAAAAATACATTAACAAATGTATTGGATAAAGCAATACTTAGCGAATATAAACCTCCAATAAAAATAAGTAGCTTTAAGCTCCTTGTCACTTCAATTGAACCTAACACCTTTTCTAAAATACGCATATGGATATCTCTCTCCTTTTCCCGCGTAAGCTTATTGTGTGTTAATCAAATGAGGTTATGCACCTACACTTAAAGAGAGAGATTTTTCTATAAAAGTAAAAGCCAGCCTTAGCGTGGCTGACTTTTAAGATTATTTTGCTTCATTATAACGTTTTGCAACTTCATCCCAATTTACAACATTCCAAAATGCTTTAATATAATCAGGACGTCTATTTTGATATTTTAAATAGTATGCATGCTCCCAAACATCTAAACCAAGAATTGGTGTTTTCCCTTCCATAATAGGTGAATCTTGGTTCGGAGTACTCATAATTTCGAGTTCACCATTATTTACAACGAGCCAAGCCCAACCCGAGCCAAAACGACCAGCACCAGCAGCTGCAAATTCTTCCTTAAACTTATCAAAACTGCCGAACTTTTTGTCAATGGCTTCTGCTAAATTTCCAGACGGATTTCCACCACCGTTTGGAGATAGGATTTGCCAGAACAATGAATGGTTAGCATGTCCTCCGCCATTATTTCTGACTGCAGTCCGGATGTTTTCTGGAACGGCATTAAGGTCAGAAATTAACTCCTCAACACTTTTGTTTGCTAGGTCAGCATGACCATCAAGCGCATTATTTAAGTTTGTAACGTATGTGTTATGATGCTTTCCATGGTGGATGTTCATCGTTTCCTCATCAATATGTGGTTCAAGTGCATTAGCCGCATATGGAAGTGCAGGTAATTCATATTTTGCCATAGAAATCTCCTCCTAATAATATGTAATTACTATCAATGTTAACATTACCAAAATTATCATTATGATTCAATTGATTACCCTTAGGAAGCCGGAAAATAAATAAAAACAAGCTTCGTATGATTGAAACTTGTTAAAATGGTGGCTCGAGACGGAATCGAACCGCCGACACGAGGATTTTCAGTCCTCTGCTCTACCGACTGAGCTATCGAGCCCTATTCTTTAATTTTCTATTCAAATATTGAGTGAATATCCTAGCGAACCTCCTGTCCCTTCCTCTACTCGCACAGCTTCGAAGCTGGATGTGTCGGGACAACTCGTTCATGATCCGGAGGATGTTATGCTCGTTGTTCTAACCAACTGAGCTAAGGGCCCTTGTTTGTTTTATTTTTAATTTTAAACATCCACTTATCCGTTTTTATTAGAAGTTCGCGACCCCTGCATCTAATAGCTGACTCAATGATGTATATGCTTCGGGGTTACTCGGAGCTTATT